>NZ_JACAPZ010000026.1:0-262971 GCF_013385475.1 Pseudomonas sp. G5001 | reverse complement strand
GCGAGGCACCGAGTGGTGGGGCAAAGACCTTTTGGTTACTTTTGGGGCGTTTGCCAAAAGTGACCCGCTGTAAGAGCGGAACCATAAGCGGCCGTTACCGCAGCAACGGATATGTACACAATCAAAACCCTACGTAGCCGGCCGAATCGCCTTGATCAGCGACTGCAACGAATACCCCAACCGCGACGCCAACCCCTCAGCCCGCGCAGACAACGCCGCCACATCAAGCACCTGATCCAGATCCGCCGGCACCAGCAAAATCACATTCCCCTCCTTCACCGGCAACTCCCAATAATGCCGGTGATACAACCCACGCAACAACGCCGCCCCCAAAGGCTTCCCATCATCCGTAGCCCACTGATTAATCACCAACCACCCCCCCGGGTTCAGCTTCTTCTGGCAATTCTCCAGAAACGTCCAGGCCAGGTGCCCAACCCCAGGGCCAACATCCGTATACAGGTCGACAAAAATCAGGTCCGCCGACTCAGCCGAAGGCAGCAATTCCAACGCATCCCCAACGCGGATATACAGCCGAGGATCATCATCCAGCCCCAAGTACTCAATGGCCAGACGCGGCACATCAGGCCGCAGTTCGATGGCCTCAACATCTTCCAAAGGCAAAAACTTCAGACAGGCCTGGGTCAACGTCCCAGCGCCCAAGCCCAGGAACAACGCACTCTCCGGCTGCTCATGGCACAACGCCCCAATCAGCATCGCGCGGGTGTAGTCATACTCCAACCAGCTCGGGTCAGCAGTAAACACACAACTCTGCTCGATGGCATCGCCAAACTCGAGAAAGCGGTAATCGGCCACTTCCAGCACGCGGATCATGCCGAAGTCATCATGGACCTCGGCCAGCAGGCGCTCGACGCGCTCCTCAGACATTGCAACTCCTAACGGCGTGCCAACGGGAAAGCCGGGATTGTGGGCGAACCGGCGGCAGCAGGTCACGTACTAATTGCTGATAACATGACGGCCCGACCGCAAATCACTCGAGTTCATGATGAGCCAACCCTGGAGCCCCGACAGCTGGCGCGCCCTGCCGATCCAGCAACAACCCCAGTACCCTGACGCCGCGCATTTGTCGCAGGTCGAGCAAAACCTGGCGAGCTATCCGCCGCTGGTGTTTGCCGGTGAAGCCCGTGAGTTGCGCCGTCAGTTTGCCGAGGTGACCCAGGGTCGCGCCTTCCTGTTGCAAGGCGGCGATTGCGCCGAGAGTTTTGCCGAGTTCTCGGCGGCAAAAATCCGCGACACCTTCAAGGTGCTGCTGCAGATGGCGATTGTGATGACCTTCGCTGCCGGCTGCCCGGTGGTCAAGGTCGGGCGTATGGCGGGCCAGTTCGCCAAGCCGCGCTCTTCCAACGATGAAACCATCGACGGCATCACCCTGCCCGCCTACCGCGGCGATATCGTCAACGGCATCGGTTTCGACGAAAAAAGCCGCGTGCCAGACCCGGACCGCCTGCTGCAGTCCTACCACCAGTCCACCGCCACCTTGAACCTGCTGCGGGCCTTTGCCCAGGGCGGTTTTGCCGACCTGCACCAGGTGCACAAGTGGAACCTGGACTTCATTGCCAACTCCGCCCTGGCCGAGAAGTACAGCCAACTGGCCGACCGCATCGATGAAACCCTGGCGTTCATGCGCGCCTGTGGCATGGACAGCTCGCCGCAACTGCGCGAGACCAGTTTCTTCACCGCCCACGAGGCGCTGCTGCTCAACTACGAACAAGCCTTCGTGCGCCGCGACAGCCTGACCAACGACTATTACGACTGCTCGGCACACATGCTCTGGATCGGTGATCGCACCCGGCAACTGGACGGTGCCCACGTCGAATTCCTGCGCGGGGTGAACAACCCGATCGGGGTCAAGGTCGGCCCAAGCATGAACCCCGACGACCTGATCCGCCTGATCGACATCCTCAACCCGGACAACGACCCGGGCCGCCTGAACCTGATTGCGCGCATGGGTGCCAACAAGGTCGGCGACCATCTGCCGAACCTGATCCGCGCGGTACAGCGCGAGGGCAAGCAGGTGCTGTGGAGTTCCGACCCGATGCACGGCAACACCATCAAGGCCAGCAGCGGCTACAAGACACGGGACTTCGCGCAGATTCTCAGTGAGGTGAAGGAGTTCTTCCAGGTGCATGAAGCCGAAGGCACTTACGCCGGCGGGATTCATATCGAGATGACCGGGCAGAACGTCACCGAGTGCATCGGTGGCGCGCGGCCGATTACTGAAGACGGGCTGTCGGACCGCTACCACACCCACTGCGACCCACGGATGAATGCCGATCAGTCGCTGGAATTGGCATTCCTGATCGCCGAGACGCTAAAACAGGTCAAGCGTTAAAAGCTCTACCCGCAACCGTGCCGCACTGGCCCGCTGGCAATTGAGCTGTATCTGCTCAAGCCCGAGCCAGTCGGCCATCTGCCGCAGATTCAGGGCCAGCGCGCGCATGCCCTCCTCGTCCAGCCCCGGCTCTTCCTCGTGAACGGCATGCACCGCCAGGCGTCCGGCCGCCCGCTCCGCCCGCAGATCCACGCGCGCGGCAATCCGCTCGTTGTGCAGGAACGGCAGCACGTAGTAGCCATATACCCGCTTGTCCTGGGGCGTGTAGATCTCCAGCCGATAGCGGAAATCGAACAACCGCTCGGTACGGCTGCGCTCCCAGATCAGCGAATCAAAAGGCGATAACAGTGCGCTGGCAGGCACCTTGCGCGGGACTTTTGGCTCGGGCAGGCAATAAGCCGGCTGTTTCCAGCCCTGCACGTCGCAGGTGATCAATTGCCCATCCTCGACCAGCTCCGCCAGGCGCCCACGGCTGTCGGCCGGGTCCAGACGGAAGTAGTCGCGCAGGTCTTTTTCAGTGCCCACCCCCAGCGCCGTGGCGCTGTGCAGCAGCAAACCGCGTTGCGCCTCTGCCTCGCTCAACGGGGCTTGCTGGAGAATGTCGGCCGGGATCACACGCTCCGGCAGGTCGTACAAACGCTCAAAACCCCGCCGCCCGGCGACGGTCACCTGGCCGGCGGCGAACAACCATTCCAGCGCATGCTTTTCATCGCTCCAGTCCCACCACGGGCCGGCGCGCTCCTCGCGGGTCGACAAACTGCCCGCACCCAGGGCGCCTTGTTGTTCGACGATGCCCAGCACCCGGGCGATGGTGGCCTGCTGCTCGCGACCAAAACGCGCCATTTGCTGATAGATCCCCTGCCCCCGGGCCGCCCGTTCCATGCGCCAGCGCATCAATGGGTACAGCGCCATTGGCAACAACGACGCCTCATGGCCCCAATATTCGAACAGCGAGCGGCGCCGCCCCGAACTCCAGGCGGCCTGTTCTAGAATCAACGGAGAGTAATGCCCCAGACGGGAAAACAGCGGCAGGTAGTGCGAACGCACCACCGCATTTACCGAATCAATCTGCAACACGCCCAAACGCTCAACCAGGCGATTGACCTGCGCCGCCTTGATCAACGCCGGCGGCTGGCGCCCGGAAAAACCCTGGGCGGCCAGCGCCAGGCGTCGCGCCTGCTTGAGGGAAAAGGACAGTTCTGCGGGCATGGGCATCTCCTTGTGTGCTCGCGAACCACCCTACTGCATCCCGAGTCATTTTCGCAGCGGGTCTTCCCAAAAATGCCGGCGGCTTTCCTGCTCGACATCGCCACGGTTGAGCCCGATGTCCTTGAGCGCCTCATCGCTCATGCTCATCAACAGCTGACGCTCACGGTGCACGGCCATCCACCGGGAACCCAGTTGAAGCAGCCCGGAAAACGGCCGCTTCGCCATCAGTACAAAGCCTCTTTGACCTTTCATCATCTCGCCCTCCAGTGGGGATGACTGAAGTCTGTGCCTGGCGCTATGATCAATCCAACGAATGTTTCTTATGCAATACATCTCGGAGATTGATCAATTGTCCAGCTACCCGAGTATCGACACCGAGGTGCTGCGCACCTTCGTCGCCATCGCTGATCAAGGGGGCTTTACCCGCGCCGGCGAGCAGGTCAACCGCACCCAGTCGGCGGTGAGCATGCAGATGAAACGCCTGGAAGAAGATGTGTTGCAGCGCAAGTTGTTCGAGCGCGATGGCCGCCAGGTGCGGTTGACGCCCGAAGGCCAGGTGCTGCTCGGCTACGCGCGCCGGATCCTGAAGCTGCACAGCGAGGTGTTCAACACCCTGCGCGAGCCGCACATGGTCGGGTTGGTGCGCATCGGCACCCCGGACGATTACGTGATGCGCTACTTGCCGGGGATTCTCAAGCGCTTCTCCAAGGCTTACCCGCTGATCCAGATTGAAATGCACTGCGAGTCGTCGCCGGTGCTGATGCAGCGCCGGGACCTCGACCTGACCGTTATCAGCCGCGAACCGGGAAATGAAATCGGCGAACTGCTGCGCCATGAACGCATGGTGTGGGTGGCGGCGCCCTGCTTCTGTATGGATGAGCACAGCGCCCTGCCCCTGGCCATTTCCGGCCTCGACAGTTTTTGCACGCAGTGGGCACGCGCCGCGCTGGACGCCCAGGGGCAGGAGTACCGACTGGCGTATCACAGCTCCAACGGGGCCGCGATCCTCGCAGTGGTGGGTGCCGGCCTGGCCGTCACGATCAATATGGAAAGCCTGGTGACCGAAGACCTGCGCATATTGGGCACAGCGGACGGTTTTCCGCCGCTGCCGTCGGTCAACCTGCGGCTGTTGCGCAACCCGCGCACCACCTCGCCGATTACCGAATGCCTCGCCGAATACATCCTCGAAGGCTTCAAACTTTAAACGTCAGCATCACCGCACACACCGCCAGGAACCCGCAGAACAGCCCGCGTAACATGCGCTCCGGCATGGCGTGGGCGACTTTCACGCCCCAACTGATACTGAGCAAACCGCCGACGGCCAAAGGCAAGCCGATCAGCCAGTCCACTTCGTGGTGCCAGGCGTAGGTCACCAAGGTCACGCTGGTGCTCGGCAGCGCCAGGGCCAGCGACAGCCCTTGGGCCACCACCTGGCTGGTGCCGAAGATGCTGGTCAGCACCGGCGTGGCAACCACTGCACCGCCCACCCCGAACAAGCCACCCATGGAGCCTGACGCCGCGCCCAACACCCCAAGCCACGGCCAGGAATAACGCATCTGCGCTGACGGCGGTGCATTGTGGGTAAACATTCGCAGCAGGTTGTAGGACGCCAATACCAGCAGAAACGCGATAAAACCCACCCGCATCACGTCAGCATCGATCCCCACCGCCCAGATCGAGCCCAGCCAGGCGAAGGAAAAACCCATCACGCCCAACGGCAGTGCATGACGCAATTCAATCCGGTTGCGCTGGTGATAACGCCACAACGCCAGCATCACATTCGGCACCACCATCACCAGGGCCGTGCCTTGGGCGATCTGCTGGTCGAGGCCGAAAAATACCCCCAGCACGGGAATGGCAATCAGCCCGCCGCCGATGCCGAACAAGCCACCGACCGTGCCCAACGCTACGCCCAGCATTAAATACAACGCTAAATCTGCCACCCGCTCGCTCCTGCTGTTCCCAGGCTTTGCATGCTACGCAGTCCGCTCTGGTGCGGAAACGCACAGCAACGCACAATGGCTGTGCCAATCTCGCACAAGCAGACGCTGATGAACCCCAATACATTGACCGATCAACTGAGCCTGTTTCTCGACGTACTGGAAGCCGGCAGCTTTTCCGCAGCCGCGCGCCGTCACCCGCTCACGCCCTCGGCCGTGGCGCGGCGCATCGACAGCCTGGAAAGCTCGGTGGGTAGCCGGCTGTTTCAACGCAGTACCCATGCGGTGGTGCCGACGCCCGCCGGCCTGGCGTTTGCCGAGCGCGCCCGGCGGATTGTCAGCGAGCTGCAACTGGCGCGGGCCGAAGCGGTGTCGCTGAGTCATGCGCCTGAAGGGTTGATCCGCGTGGACGCACCGGCGGCTTTCGGCAGGCGGCATTTGGCGCCTGCCATCGCTGACTTTCTCAATGTCTATCCGGGACTGGACGTGCACCTGCACTTGATCGACAGCTTTGTCGACATGCAGGGCGAGCATCTGGGCAAGGTCGACCTGGTGCTGCGGGCCGGGCATATCGTCGACACCCGGCTGATTGCCACGCCACTGGCCAGCATCGTGCGCATCGCTTGCGCAAGCCCGGCCTACCTGAAAAGCCGTGGCACCCCGACCCATCCCAGCCAGTTAAGCGAGCATGACGGCCTGGATTGGGAAGGCCTGGCACCGATGTTCGCCTGGCGTTTTGAGCTCGATGGGCGCAAATCCACCTACCGCCCGCAGCGCATTCGCATGAGCGCCAATAACGCCGAAGCCCTGCTTTCAGGCGCGCTGGCCGGACTGGGTGTTGCGCATCTGCCCACCTGGCTCGCCAGTGAATACCTGGTGCGCGGTGAACTGGTCCCGCTGTTCTGCGAGAACGGCCTGCCGACGCCTGAAACCGCGGGCATCTATGCGCTCCGCCTGGAGCAACACGCCAACGCCCGCAGCCGCTTGTTGCTGGAATACCTCAAGGCGCGCTTCAGCCCTGTGCCGCCCTGGGACCTGGCACTGCAAAGCGGCCTGGGTTGACCGGCCGGACAGAATTGTCTGGCGCGTTAAAGATTTGCCCGCTAGATTCGAAACCAGACACGTTTTAAGGCACTGCCATGACCAAGCCCCTCGATACCTGCGAATCCTTGTTGCTCGACAACCAGCTGTGTTTTGCCCTGCATTCCACCTCGTTGTTGATGACCAAGGTCTACAAACCGCTGCTGCAAGCCCTTGGCCTGACCTATCCGCAGTACCTGGCCATGATGGTGCTGTGGGAAGAGGATGGCTTGACCGTAGGCGAAATCAGCAATCGCCTGCTGACGGATCCCGGCTCCCTGACGCCGCTGCTCAAGCGCCTGGAAGCCGAAGGCCTGCTCAGCCGCACCCGCAGCCGCGAAGACGAGCGCGTGGTGGTGGTTGAATTGACCGAGGCCGGGCGCGCCCTGCGGGACAAAGCCATGGATATTCCACAGTGCATCCTGGGCGCCAGCGGGCTGGACATCGAGCAGTTGCGCAAGCTGCAGGGCGATTTACTGGCACTGCGAAAAAACCTGCAAGTCTCCCTCTAAAGGCACCACGCATCAAAAAATGTGGGAGCGGGCTTGCTCGCGAATGCGGTGGATCAGTCAATGCATCTAGTGACTGTCACACCGCATTCGCGAGCAAGCCCGCTCCCACATTTGTTTGTGCAATGCCTGGCTATCAAAGCGCGCAAAATATTTTCCAAATATATCTTGCGCACTAACTATTAGCGCGATACATTCACCTCGCCACTTACTTAGCGCGCAAACATTTAGCGCAAACACTGACGAGGAAATCACCATGCAAGCTCTCTACACCGCAGTAGCCACCGCCACCGGCGGCCGTGATGGTCGTGCTGTTTCCAGCGACAACATCCTCGATGTAAAACTCTCCACGCCAAAAGAACTGGGCGGCGCGGGTGGCCAGGCCACCAACCCGGAACAACTGTTCGCCGCCGGTTACTCCGCCTGCTTCATCGGTGCCCTGAAATTCGTCGCCAGCCAGACCAAACGCAAAATCCCGGATGACGCTTCGATCACTGCCCACGTCGGCATCGGTCAAATCCCCGGCGGTTTCGGCCTGGACATCGACCTGCACGTCAGCTTGCCCGGCCTGGCCCAGGACGACGCGCAAAGCCTGGTCGACGCTGCGCACCAGGTCTGCCCTTACTCCAACGCCACCCGTGGCAACGTCGATGTACGCCTGCACGTAACCGTCTGACCCACGCGGTTTTTTGGAGAAGAACATGAACACATTTGGCAAAGTACTCACCGGCACCCTGCTCGCCTTCTCGATCACCAATGCCTTTGCGGCCGGCGGTGACGTGGAGCACAACACCCAGGCGTTTCTCGATGTACTGAACGCCGGCACCGGCAAACCGATGGAGCAACTGACGCCCAGGGAAGCCCGTGCGGTGCTGACAGGTGCACAGTCAGGCGTGAAACTGACGCTGCCCAAGGCCGACGTGAGCCAGAAGACCATTCAGGTCGATGGCCAGCCGCTGAGCCTGACCATTGTGCGTCCGGCCGGGGTCAAGGGCACATTGCCGGTGTTCATGTTCTTCCACGGCGGTGGCTGGGTACTCGGGGATTTCCCGACCCACGAGCGCCTGGTGCGTGACCTGGTGGTGGGGTCGGGAGCGGCGGCGGTGTTCGTCAACTACACGCCATCACCTGAAGCGCACTACCCGGTGGCGATCAACCAGGCGTACGGGGCAACCAAGTGGGTGGCCGAACACGGCAGCGAGATCAACGTCGATGGCAAACGCCTGGCCGTCGCCGGCAACAGCGTCGGCGGCAACATGGCAGCGGTGGTCAGCCTGATGGCCAAGGACAAGGGCACACCGTCAATCAAGTTCCAATTGCTGTTGTGGCCGGTGACCGACGCCAACTTCGACACCGCGTCCTACAACCAGTTTGCCGAAGGCCACTTCCTGACCCGCAACATGATGAAGTGGTTCTGGGACAACTACACCACCGACACCAACCAGCGCGCCGAGATCTATGCGTCGCCCCTGCGGGCAAGCACCGCGCAGCTCAAGGGTTTGCCACCTGCGTTGATTCAGACCGCAGGCTCGGACGTGCTGCGTGACGAAGGCGAAGCCTATGCCCGCAAGCTGGATGAAGCCGGTGTACCGGTGACCGCCGTGCGCTACAACGGCATGATCCATGACTACGGTTTGCTGAATGTCGTCAGCCAGGTACCGGAGGTTCGTTCGGCGCTGCTGCAGGCGTCCGAGGAGCTGAAGCAACACCTGAAGTAAAAACCGGCACCCACAAAAAAGCCCGACGCATGGTCGGGCTTTTTTTATCGTACCGGTGGCGCAAGAATTACTTCTTGGCGCGACCTTTGTACGAACCACCTTCACGGGTGTCGATCTCGATCAGGTCGTCGATTTCGATGAAATCGGCTACTTGCAGTTCGGTACCGTTAGCCAGCTTGGCAGGCTTCATCACCTTGCCCGAAGTGTCGCCGCGAGCGGAACCTTCGGTGTAGGCAACCTTACGCACGATAGTGGTCGGCAGCTCTACGGAAACCAGACGGTCTTCGAAGAAGATAGCTTCGCAGACGTCTTCCATGCCTTCTTCCACGAACGGCAGAACGGCTTCGATGTCTTCAGCGTTCAGCTCGTACATGGTGTAGTCGGTGGTGTCCATGAACGTGTAGGTGTCGCCGCTGATGAAGGACAGGGTCGCTTCTTTGCGGTCGAGGATCACGTCGTCCAGTTTGTCATCGGCGCTGTAGACGATCTCGGTCTTGTAACCGGTCAGCAGGTTCTTCAGCTTGGTCTTCATGATTGCGCTGTTACGACCAGACTTGGTGAACTCAGCTTTCTGAACCAGCCAAGGGTCGTTTTCGAGACGGATCACTGTACCGGGTTTCAGTTCTTTACCAGTTTTCATTGCGAATATCCGAAATTTGGATGGGATTTACAAAAATCAAGGTCGCGTATCATATCCAATTTACATAAAACTGTACCAGCGCCGTCGCAAGATCGGTCCGCGAGCCTTGTTCCAGAGCCCATTTCTCGGCGTTCGCGGTCACTTCCGGCCAGTGTTCCAGCAGCATTTTCCAGCAAAGTGCCATATCGCCATCAGCGTTCCAGGCCTGCCAAAGGCCGACCAACGCGACTTTCGCAGCCGGAGACAGACCTTCGGTATACAACTCAAGGAACGCATCGAGCTTGTCCAGGTGAATGTCTTCGTCCTGGCGATAGATATGCCACAACAGTGGCCGCCCGGCCCATTGCGCCCGCACGAACGAATCTTCGCCGCGCACGGCGTTGAAGTCACAGCACCACAACAGCCGGTCGTATTGCTCCTGGCGCATAAACGGCAGCACTTGCACGGTCAACCCGTCGCGCCGGTGCACATCACCTACTTCCAATGACTCGACCCCCAGCCAGCCCTGCACATCTCCGAGGATCCGCCCTTCCGGCACCAGCAGATGAGTGGCGCGCCCATCGGCCGCCAGCACGTCGAGCCAACTGGCCAGCCCGGCGTTTTCATAGGCGAACAACGACATCATTCGCGCACCGTCCACCGGGAAAACCCCAAGCGCCTGCAGAAACTGCTGCCGGGCGGCGGCGTCTTGCTGGAAGGCATCGCGCTGTTCCAGCAGCCCCGCCTCACGCAATAAACCGCCGGTGCCGGGACGGAATCCGGGAAAGAAGAAGTACTTTTGCACGCCCTTGAATTTCACCGAGGGCAAACCGTGGCAGCCGACCACCCAGTCTTCGGCGCTCAGGTAATCCAGGTTCATCCACAGCGGCGTGCGGTCGCGTGCGGCCATCGCCTCCATGTAGTCAGACGGCAATTGACAGGCGAACGCAGCGATCACCACGTCTGCCGCGTCGGTCGCCGGCCAGTCGGAGGGCCAGTAGCGCACGTCGACGCCCTCTTGCCATTGCTGGTGCACCTGCACATCAATCTCGGGGCACATGCGTTCGAACGCCCGCAGGTCATCGACCCACAAGCGCACCGCACACCCTTGTTCCGCCACCAATTGCCGGGCCAGGCGCCAGGTCACGCCGATGTCGCCGTAGTTATCGACGACGCTGCAAAAAATATCCCAGCGGGCTTTCATTCCGGGCTCCAACGCTCAAAGGCTCGATTGTCCGTATAAATGCCTCGATACAGAAGGGTTGATCGCGATTATTCTGCGCGCGGCTGTGGGACAATCGGCGCCATGCCGCACGTGCCTGCCAGGAGGCCACCATGTCTGATCGTTCGTTCTCGCTGTTCAAGCTCAGTATCGCCGTGGCCTTCGGCCTGTGGCTGGGGTTTATCGCCATTGTGCTGAGCGTGTGGCTGGCTTCCCGCTACCTGCCCGAGCAAACCGTGGCGCCGGTGGCCCGAGTGGTGCAGCAACTGGGCAAGCCAGAGGTGGTTGCACCGGAGCCGCCGAACCGGATGTTCGAGCAGTACCAGGAGAACCTGCGCAAGCAGGAGCAACAGCAAACCCTGGACCAGGCCCGCAACAACCCGCGTAACCTGTCCAACCCCAAATGCCAGTTCTGGCTGCAACAGGACCAGAACGCCCCCAACGACAAGAGCCGGGCCAACGTCCTGCAATTTTGCGATTGATCACGAAAGCCGCCCATGAATAAACACGCCGTTCACCAGTTGGTTTTGGACAAGCTCGCGGTCCATCTCGATATCGCCCAGCGCGCCGCGCAAACCGCGTACGAAACCGCGACCCACGAAGAAAACATCGCCGAGAACAAGTACGACACCCTGGGCCTGGAGGCTTCTTACCTGGCAGCCGGCCAGGCCCGACGCGTCGAGGAGATCCGGCAGGCGCTGACGCTTTGCCAGAACATGCAGCTGCGAGCCTACGATGACCAGCGCGGCATCGAAGTGGGCGCATTACTGGGGTTGGCAGATGAAAACGATCGCCAGCAGTGGCTATTCCTGGCGCCGGACGGCGCAGGCTTGAAGGTCGATGTGGTGGGGCAACCGGTGACCGTCATCACCCCACGCTCGCCCCTGGGCAAAAGCCTGTTGGGCAAGTTCGAAGGGGATGAGGTGGAGATTCTGGTGGGAGGCGCTCGGCAACAGTTTGCTGTTACCGAGGTGAAGTGAGCCAATCAGTGAACCGGTAGTTCAACGCCGTCGAACAGCTCTTCCAGTTCCTGCTTGTTGTGGCACTGGATGGCCTTGGCCATCACTTCGCGCGTCAGGTGCGGCGCGAACTTTTCGATGAAGTCGCACATGAAACCACGCAGGAAGGTGCCACGACGGAAACCGATCTTGGTCACGCTGGACTCGAACAGCTCGCTGGCATCGAGCACCACCAGGTCGTTGTCGAGCTTGGTGTCGACCGCCATCTTGGCGACGATACCGACACCCAGGCCCAGGCGCACATAAGTCTTGATGACGTCGGCGTCAGCCGCGGTGAACACCACTTTCGGCGTCAGGCCACGATGGCTGAAGGCTTCATCGAGTTTCGAACGGCCGGTGAAACCGAACACGTAAGTCACGATCGGGTATTCAGCCAGGGCTTCCAGGGTCAGCTTCGGCAGCTTGGCCAATGGGTGGCCTTGTGGGACCACGACGCAACGGTTCCAGCGGTAGCACGGCATCATCACCAGGTCGCCGAACAATTCCAGCGCTTCGGTGGCAATCGCGAAATCGACGGTGCCGTCGGCGGCCATCTCGGCGATCTGCATCGGCGAGCCCTGGTGCATGTGCAAGGCCACGTCCGGGTACTGCTTGATAAAGCTGCTGATCACCGGCGGCAGCGCATAACGCGCCTGGGTGTGGGTGGTGGCGATCGACAGGGTGCCCTTTTTCTCGTTGGAGAATTCCTGGGCGATCTGCTTGATGCTTTCGACCTTGCGCAGGATCTCGCCGGCGGTGGTGATGATGCGCTCACCGGCCGGGGTGACACGGGTCAGGTGCTTGCCGCTGCGCGCGAACACTTCAACGCCCAACTCATCTTCGAGCAGGCGGATCTGCTTGCTGATACCGGGTTGCGAGGTGTAAAGGCTTTGAGCAGTAGCGGAAACGTTGAGGTCGTGGTGCGCCACTTCCCAGATGTAGCGCAGTTGTTGAAGCTTCATATGTGTCCCTCAAAGCGGATAGACGCCACGGGTATCAGCGACGGTATATAACTATATTAAAGGTTAGACGGATAAATCTAGAACTTTTTATCGTTTTCTACCAATCACACGTCGTCACTGCGTCGACGCTGCAACAGCGGCACCAGGTACACCGGCACCTGGGACAGCTGCAGCACCCGTGCGGCGGTTCTCCCCAGAGGTGTTGCCACCCCGACCGCCTGGCTGTGACTACCTACGATCAACAAATCCACAGAGAGTTTCTGCGACTGGTCGAGAATCACTTCACAAGGATCACCCTGGATCACCCGCACCGAACGGATCAACTTGAGGTCCTGCTCCCCGTCCCCCAGCTCCTCGCGAAAACTGTCGAGCACCCGTTGCTCGATGGTCGCCATCACCGTCGTCAGGCCCTGGCTTTGCCATTCACTCAAGGCCTTCTCATCAAGGTAGCTCTGCAACACCGATTCGGCGAACAGCCCGATGGGCTCGACCACGTGAATCACATACAGATCAGCCTTGAACGTTCGCGCCAGCGCCAGGGCATGTTGCATCACATAGGGGGCATACAGACCGAGGTCAGTGGCGTACAGCATCGAACGAATCATAGAACCTCCTGGGCAGCCAGGATGGCGGGGATTGATTCAGCTTAGCAGCGCCTTTGGCAGTGCTCAGCCCTCGGTCTGAATTTTCAACTCGTTACTGATGCCATGGGGGACGTGACCGGTAGCCACGAACTCCCGGGCCTTCTCGCAATGCCCTTCCTGGTCATCGAAAAACACATCGGCGGCGAAGGCTTCGAGGAACGCCGACTTCTCCAGGCCACCAAGAAACAGCGACTCGTCGAGACGGATATCCCACTCGCGCAGCGTGCGAATCACCCGCTCGTGGGAAGGCGCCGAACGGGCAGTCACCAGCGCAGTGCGGATGGGGCAGGACTCGTCGGGGAACTCGCGCTGCAACAGGTTGAGTGCCGCCAGGAAGCCCTTGAACGGACCACCGCGCAACGGCTCGCGGGCGGATTCGCGCTCGCTGGCCTGGAAGGCTTCAAGGCCGCCCGACTGATAGACGCGCTCGGACTCGTCGGAAAACAGCACCGCGTCGCCGTCGAAGGCAATCCGCAATTCGGCACTGGAGGCCCGACCTGCGCCGCCCGACAGAATCGTCGCTGCGGCAAACCCGGCATCCAGGGCGCTGCGCACATCCTCGGCATGGGTGGACAGAAACAAGTGGCAGCCAAACGCCGCCAGATAAGGATAAGGGCTGCGCCCGCCGACAAACGCCGCGCGGGAGATGTCGAGCCCGTAATGCTGGATCGAATTGAATACACGCAAGCCGGTGTCGGCACTGTTGCGCGACACCAGCACCACCTCGACCCGGGCGCGGCCGAGGCTGGCGTTGAGGCTCAGGAGTTTCTTCACCAGCGGGAAGGCGTCACCGGGCTCGAGGGTTTCTTCCTCGTGGTCGATCTGGTACTTGCGGTACGCCTCGACGCCTTGGGCCAGGTAGACCTTGTGGCTCTCGCTCAGGTCGAACAGCGCTCGCGAGGAAATCGCCAGCACCAGTTTGTCGCCCAATCCCTTCGCCATGGTGTTCCCCCCAATCAGCGGTTATGCCGATCCATAAAACTCAAGGCCTGATACAGCGCCTGCATGCGTGGCAATTCACAACCCGCCGCGTTGGCCGCGGCCAAGGGGCGCGCGTAGATCGCCGCCAGTTCCAGCGGGCGCTTGTGCACGTAATCGTGATACATGCTGGGCAAGTAGTCATCCATGCTCTCGGTCATGGTGAACATCTGCCCGGCGTAACTGGCGGGAATCTCATGCCCGCAGGCGTGGGCGCCCTGCACCACTTCGGCCATCAGCGCCTGGATCAGTTCGCGGCTGGACTCATCCGCCATCATCGCCGTGGTGCCCGTGCCGAACACTACCGAGAGACCGTTGTAAGGCACGTTCCACACCAGTTTATGCCAGCGCGCCTGGTGCACATTGGCCATGGCCTGGGAATCGATACCGGCCTGGTGAAACAGCGCGGCGCCTTCTTCGACGATGGCTTGCCGACCGTTGTCATCGTTGGCCGCGGGGCCACTGTGGTAACCCAGGTTGACCCGGCCCAGCGCCTGATGCTCGACGATCCCGGGACCGGAACGGTGCACGCCGATGTAGCACAGGCCACCCAGCAAGTGCAGCGACGGCGGCAGGTGTTCACGCAGGCTGTCCTCTACGTCGAGGCCATTTTGCAACAGGATTATCCTGGCGTCCGGGGCGGCAACTTGAGCGATGGTCGGGGCCAGTTCGACATTCCCGGTCGATTTGGTGCCCACCAGCAGCCAGTCGCACGGCGGCATGTCGGCGGCGCGGGCATAAGCCTGTACCGGGTGAAGGTGCACGGTTCCGTGGATCGTGCTGTTGAGTTGCAGGCCGCGCTCGCTGACCGCCGCGTACTCGCTGCGCAGCAGGAAATGCACATCGAAGCCGGCGCGCGCGAGCATCACACCGTAGTAGCCACCAATGGCCCCGGTGCCGATGATCCCGATCCGTGGCGACTGTTTTGTTACTTCGGTCATGGCAACTCCTCTGGTATTCGTTTGAGCGCCTGCTGCACACCTTGAGTCAGGTCGCTGGCGGTCAGACGCGTCAGTGATGCTAATATTCCATGGAATTTCCCGTTACACACCACAAACAACGCCGGCAGGTGAAAGATCTCGTAGCGCTCCACTGCCCCGCCATTGTGACCCGCATCCACCCAGCACACCCGGTCCACCGGCAAGTCCCAACCCGGCAGTTGCTGGTGCAGGAAGCGGCAACGCGAGCAGCCGTCACCGGTAAACACCACCAGGGACGTGCCGGGAAGCCCCAATAATTGCTGGTCGATATCCAGGTCGGTAAGTTGCAGTTCTTTCACTATACTGCTGCCACCGCCGTCAACTGGACGGTGCTCGGAGTCCGTGTGCATGGGTCGTTTCTTTCCTCACCCTGATGATGTCGCTGTCGAAATAACCCAACGCCCCATTTCCGGCATTTCCCGCCAACGGCTGCACACTATCGGCCTGGGCGGCGTCGCATGCAATTGCCCACGCGCCTGGCGCCAGGGCGCGGCCATCGAGTTGCACATCCCCTCACTGGGCCAGACGGCCCGCTATCCGGGCTATGTGGCATGGTGCCGCAAGGCCGAAAACGGCTACCGCGTCGACATTGCCTTTACCGATGAGCAGGCCTTGTTCGGTGCGCGAATGGGTGAGCAAGTGTGCCAGATCGAACGGTACTGCCGCCTCCACGAAGGCGCCGAGCCCACACCCGGGCAGAGCGAAGCGCTGGCCCGGGAATGGGTCACGCGCCATGCCGGCGAGTTCTCCCATGAGGCTTTTGTGCTGCCAGCGCTGGATTAAAGCGGACGTTGCCCATTGTCTCGCAGCCTTGTAACGCGCTAAGGTTCCGCTCCCCGCTGCACTTAAATCATGCTGTGCTCCGCCGCACGGGGATCGCTGGCGGCCGGCACCCGTGACCCTGACGAGTAACACGATGGCTGATTTACCGATCAACGACCTTAACGTCGAATCCAACGAGACCCTGATCACGCCCGATCAGCTCAAGCGCGAAATCCCCCTGAGCGACGCTGCCCTGCAGACCGTCACCAAGGGCCGCGAAGTCATCCGTGAGATTCTCGACGGCACCGACCACCGCCTGTTCGTGGTCATCGGGCCGTGCTCGATCCATGACCTCAAGGCTGCCCACGAATACGCCGAGCGCTTGAAGGTGCTGGCGGCGGAAGTGTCCGACACCTTGTACCTGGTGATGCGTGTCTATTTCGAGAAGCCGCGTACCACCGTCGGCTGGAAAGGCTTGATCAACGACCCGTACCTGGACGACTCGTTCAAGATCCAGGACGGCCTGCACATCGGTCGTCAATTGCTGCTGGACCTGGCGGAAATGGGCCTGCCGACGGCAACCGAAGCCCTGGACCCGATTTCCCCGCAGTACCTGCAAGACCTGATCAGCTGGTCGGCAATTGGTGCACGCACCACCGAATCCCAGACTCACCGCGAAATGGCTTCCGGCCTGTCCTCGGCCGTGGGTTTCAAGAACGGTACCGATGGCGGCCTGACCGTGGCGATCAACGCCCTGCAGTCGGTCTCCAGCCCGCACCGCTTCCTGGGCATCAACCAGGAAGGTGGCGTGTCCATCGTCACCACCAAGGGCAACGCCTACGGTCACGTGGTACTGCGTGGCGGCAATGGCAAGCCCAACTATGATTCGGTCAGCGTGGCCCTGTGCGAACAGGCGCTGAACAAGGCGAAGATCAAGCCGAACATCATGGTCGATTGCAGCCACGCCAACTCCAACAAGGACCCGGCCCTGCAACCGCTGGTGATGGAGAACGTGGCCAACCAGATTCTGGAAGGCAACCAGTCGATCATCGGCCTGATGGTCGAAAGCCACCTGAACTGGGGCTGCCAGGCGATTCCAAAGGACCTGGCCGACCTGCAATACGGCGTGTCGATCACCGATGCGTGCATCGACTGGTCTGCCACCGAGACCACCTTGCGCAGCATGCACGCCAAGCTCAAGGACGTGTTGCCCAAGCGCCAGCGCGGCTGAGCACAGACTGCGGACACAAAAACGCCGGGCTAAACCCGGCGTTTTTTTTGATCGTTCCCCCGCCCTGCGTGGGAATGCATCCTGGGATGCTCTGCGTACCGCCCTACTCAATGCTCAAAGCTTCGCGGCATGGCGCTGGTGGCGCTCCATGTAGCGCTCAACGTAGGAGCAGGACGGGATCACCGTATAACCTGCCTCTTCGGCGAACTTCAACGCTTCCTCGGTCAGCGCGGCAGCAATGCCACGGCCGCGCAATGCGTTGGGCACGAAGGTGCGATAGATATCCAGGGTCTGCTTCCCGAGATCCATATAGGTCAGATAGGCACGATGACCGTCCACATTGGTCTCGAACTGATGACCAGCCTGGTCATGGTGGATGGACAACGCCTCGCTCATCACTACTCCTCGCGGGTCTTGGTTTCTGACCCCTACCTTACCGATGTTTTTCCGGCGAAGGAACATCTACGCCACCCGGTGCCGGTTTCGACAACGAGAAAAGCGGCCAGTGCCTTGCACTAGCGCTCACAACCAGCACAGGGAAATAGTAGGCGCCAATCGCACAATTGCTCAAGACGCGCTCGTCTTCCGTTGCGCTGGCGGACATAGAAAGGGCCAATCGAGATTCCTTACGTCGATGGCCTGAACATTGCCGGCAGTTGAAGCTTGAGACGAACACGCGCTCTTAAAGTCACCTCAACATGCACAAAAGATACCGAATGGCGAAAAGACAATCTGAACAATAGTGTCAGGGACGATATATAAAATGACTTATGTTTACATGGCTTAACACATGCCAGCCGGCCCTTTCAGGCTGGATCCAATCCTCGGCCGAGTGCAAAAATCTGCATATTTTTTATACAGACTCTCGAAAGATTAGCCAAAATAGATTGGACGCGAGAATTTTTTTTGCTTCTTGCGCTACGTCAGTTTACTTACTACAAGTAATGGGTAGTATGTACGCCGGCTATTAGCTCACTCTGAGAAAGTAGCCATTTAATAGAAAGTCCTTGAAGGGGAACACGATGAACAACGTTCTGAAATTCTCTGCTCTGGCTCTGGCCGCAGTTCTGGCTACCGGTTGCAGCAGCGTCTCCAAAGAAACCGAAGCTCGTCTGACTGCAACTGAAGACGCAGCAGCACGCTCCCAGGCTCGTGCAGACGAAGCCTACCGTAAAGCTGATGAAGCTCTGGCTGCTGCTCAAAAAGCACAACAGACTGCTGACGAAGCTAACGAGCGCGCTCTGCGCATGCTTGAAAAAGCAAGCCGCAAGTAATAATCCTCCGGGGTTGTTATCAAGCCGATCCATTCTTGGATCGGCTTTTTTTTGCCTGTGATTTGGCTGGATTCCAGACAATAAAAAACCCGTCACCGCGCGAGGCGATAACGGGTTATGGATCGTGCAGGCTTACTGCTGCAGATCGACCGGCGTACTCGATACCATCGGCGCCCCGCCGGGTACACCGATTTCCGTCGGCAAACCGTCTTCAGCCGCAACCACGTCACGCACCTGGTCCCAGTTGACCCGCAGGTTGCTGGACAGGTCTTCACGCTTGAGCAAGGCGTTGATGACGGCGGTGTGCTTGTCGACGACCGATGGGGTGCCATCGTCGTTCAGCGGCGTATGGGCTTCCAGGTAGACCTTGCCCCCGGCCGCGCCGAACTTGTAGGCGTCGTTGATAATCCGCACCGACGTGCCCACCGGCACCATGTCGGCCATTTCCAGCACGTTGTTGTTGAACATGCGGAAGCAACCGTGGCTGGTACGGGTACCGATGCCGAACTTCATGTTGGAACCGTGGATCAGGTAGCCCGGCGTGCCGAGGGTGAACTTGAACGGCCCCAGCGGGTTGTCCGGGCCGGCCGGCACGACGTTGGGCAACGGGTCGCCATTGGCGGCGTGTTCTGCCTTGATCGAGGCTGGCGGGGTCCAGGTCGGGTTCGGGATCTTGCCCGTGATGGTGGTGTGGGCCACTGGCGAGCCCCAGCCTTCACGGCCAATCCCCAACGGGAACGTGTACACCACGTTCTGGCCCTTGGGGTAGTAGTAGAGCCGGTACTCCGCCAGGTTGATCACGATGCCTTCACGCGGGCCGGGCGGCAGGATGAAGCGCGTCGGCAACACGATCTCGGTACCCGCTCCCGGCAGCCAGGCATCCACGCCCGGGTTGGCCGCGACCATCTCCGAATAACCCAGGTCGTAGGTGGTGCCGAGGTCCGCGAAGGTATCTTCGTACTTGGCCTTGATCACCTGGACCTGGCCAACGATATCTTCACCCGGTGGCGGCAAAGGCAACTGCAAGGCTGCAGCAGGACCGGCCGCGCAGAGCGCAGCGAGAGACAGGCAGCAGGTGACGGCGGAAAGGCGCGACAACATCCGGGAATTCCTTCGCAGATCGACGGGTAGTAGAAAATGGATTGTACACGGCTGCCCGGCGGGCACCCATATTCAAAGCTCGAAGCGCAGCTCTGGCCAGATCGGCGGTGTGCCGCGTTTTTGCGACTCGAGGATCGCCCGGCACAGGGGGCACAAACGCTGGTCCTGGAAGATCGAGCGATCCACCGATGACCAGCGCGGCTGGGCAGGCAACAACGTGCCGCAGAGGGTGCGGTCGATGGACCCGCCCAACTCCAATTGACGCGTCACCAGATGCACCCGGACTTCCTGGCAGGCGAACAGATCCAGCTGTTCGTCAGGCTCGATCAGTTGGTAGGCAAACAGTGACCAGGCAGGACGCGACATCGGGGGCTCCAAATCGGGGGGGCGCCACCTTAGCCGAAAGACCGCTGCTAGAAAAGCGTCATAGCAGTGGTTTTAGCGTTGGCCAGACATTTTCCAGCAACTTGCCCTGCGCGCCAACCGCCGGGTGCAATTGGTCAGCCTGCATCAGGTCCGGATGACCACCGACGCCTTCAAGGAAAAACGGCACCAGCGGGACGCTTTTTTCCTTGGCCAGGGCCGGGTAGACATTAGCAAACGCGGTGGTGTATTTCGGCCCGTAATTAGGCGGCAACTGCATGCCCAGCAGCAGCACCTTGGCACCGCTGGCCTTGGACTGTTCAATCATCGATGCAAGATTTTGTTTCAATTGCTCGGGTGGCTGGCCACGCAGGCCGTCATTGCCGCCCAGCTCGATGATCACCAGGTCCGGCTTATGCTCTGCAAGCGCCGCCGGCAGCCGTGCCAGGCCCCCGGCACTGGTGTCGCCGCTGATAGAGGCGTTGACCACTTTATCGTCGAAACCTTCGCTCTTGAGCCGTTGTCCCAACAACGCTACCCACCCTTTGCTGGTATCCAGCCCGAAACCGGCACTGATACTATCGCCAACGATCAGGACTGTACCCGCCGCTGCGTTCTGGGCCATGCACATCAAGGCCAGGCCAGCACTCAAAAACCACATTCGCATTGGATTCTCCATGGGCGCAAGCATTCTCACCGCGCGAAACCTTAGCAAAGTGGTTCCCAGCGCGGAAGGTGAACTGACTATCCTGCACGAACTGAGCCTGGAACTGAACAAGGGCGATAGCCTGGCTATCGTCGGCGCCTCCGGTTCCGGCAAATCCACCCTCCTCGGCCTGCTGGCCGGCCTCGACCTGCCCAGCAGTGGCGAAGTCACCCTCGCCGGCCAGGCCCTGAGTACCCTCGACGAAGACCAGCGTGCACGCATCCGCGCCGAGCACGTGGGGTTTGTGTTCCAGTCCTTCCAGTTGCTCGACAGCCTCAACGCGCTGGAAAACGTGATGCTGCCCCTGGAGCTGGACGGTCGCAAGGACGCCCGCGAGCGCGCCAAACACCTGCTGGAGCGTGTCGGCCTGGGCCAGCGTCTCACCCACTCGCCGCGCCAACTCTCGGGGGGTGAGCAGCAACGGGTAGCGATTGCCCGGGCGTTTGCTGCCGAACCGGACGTGCTGTTTGCCGATGAACCCACCGGCAACCTCGACAGCCATACCGGCGAGCGCATCAGCGACCTGCTGTTCGAACTCAACAAAGAGAGCGGCACGACCCTGGTGCTGGTGACCCATGACGAGCGCCTGGCCCACCGTTGCCGTCGCCTGATCCGTCTTGAAGCCGGCCTGATGGTCGCGCCCCTGGAGCCTTGATGGCACGCTTGCCCTTGTTGCGCCTGTTCAGCCTTGCCCTTCGCCAGTTGCTGCGCGATGCCCGCGCCGGCGAACTGCGTGTGCTGTTCTTCGCCCTGCTGGTGGCCGTGGCCGCCAGCACCGCCATCGGTTACTTCGGTGCCCGCCTGAACGGCGCGATGATGTTGCGCGCCACCGAGTTCCTGGCGGCCGACCTGGTGCTGGAAGGCAGTTCACCCGCCCGCACCGAGCAAATCCAGAGTGGCACCGAGCTGGGCCTGCAGCACGCCAGGGTGGTGGAATTCTCCAGCGTGATTGCCACTGACGCCGGCATCCAGCTGTCCAGCATCAAGGCGGTCAACGAGGCGTATCCGTTGCGCGGCGAGCTGAAGAGCGCCGCCGAACCCTTCGCCGAAGAAACTGCCGGAGGTGGCCCCAAACCCGGTGAAGCCTGGGTGGAAGCACGGCTGTTGACGGCACTGAACCTGAAAATCGGCGACAGCATCGACGTCGGCATGAAGACCCTGCGCCTTTCCCGCGTGCTGACCTATGAGCCGGATCGCGCCGGCAACTTCTATAGCCTGACGCCCAGGGTGATGATCAACCTGGCCGACCTTGAAGCCACCGGCGTGGTGCAGCCCGGCAGTCGCGTGAGTTATCGCGACCTGTGGCGAGCGCCACAGGGCGGCACCGTGCTGCAAACCTATCGCGACCTGGTCAAGCCCGGCCTGGCTGCCAACCAGCGGCTGCAGGATGCGCGCGACGGCAACCAGCAGATCGGCGGCGCGCTGGGCAAGGCCGAACGTTACTTGAACATGGCCAGCCTGGTGGCGGTGCTGCTCTCCGGCGTGGCCGTGGCGCTCTCGGCCAATCGCTTCGCCAGCCGACGCTTTGATGCCAGCGCCCTGCTGCGCTGCCTCGGGTTGTCGCGACGCGAAACCATGTTGCTGTTCAGCCTGCAATTGGCCGTGCTGGGGTTGCTGGCCAGCCTGACCGGCGCCCTGCTCGGCTGGCTGGCGCAATTGGGCCTGTTTGCGCTGTTGCATGACCTGCTGCCGGCGGACGTTCCACCCGGCGGGCTGCTGCCGGCCGTTGCCGGGATTGGCACCGGGCTGGTAGCCCTCGCCGGTTTCGCCCTGCCGCCGCTGGCCGCCCTGGGGCGGGTGCCGCCACTGCGGGTATTGCGCCGCGACTTGCTGCCAATCCCTTCCAGCACCTGGATGGTCTATGGTGCGGCGCTCTTCGCCCTGGGCCTGATCATGTGGCGCTTGAGCCTCGACCTGGTGCTGACCTTCGCCCTGCTGGGCGGCGGCGTGATTGCCGCGCTGGTTCTCGGCGGCCTGCTGCTCCTGTTGCTGCAAAGCCTGCGACGCCTGCTGGCCCGGGCCTCCCTGCCCTGGCGCCTGGGGCTGGGCCAGTTGCTGCGTCACCCCTTGGCGGCGGCGGGCCAGTCCCTCGCATTCGGGCTGATCCTGTTGTCCATGGGACTGATCGCATTGCTGCGGGGCGAATTGCTGGACACCTGGCAAAACCAGTTGCCCAAGGACGCCCCCAACTATTTCGCCCTGAACATCCTGCCTGCCGACAAAGACACCTTCGGCGCACGCCTGCTGGAATTGCAGGCACAGTCTGCTCCGTTGTATCCGGTGGTGCCGGGACGCTTGATCAGCATCAATGGCGCCCCGGTGCAGGAGATTGTCAGCAAGGACTCCAGCGGCGATCGTGCAGTACAGCGAGACTTGAGCCTGACCTGGGCCGCCGACCTGCCACCGGGCAACAAGCTGACGGCGGGCTCCTGGTGGACGGCGCAACCGACCGACGAGATTCCAGGCGTCTCGGTGGAGGCCAAGGTCGCCGACAGCCTGAAACTCAAGCTCAACGATCACCTGGTGTTTACCGTCGGCGGGGAAAACCGTGAAGCGCGGGTCACCAGCCTGCGGGAAATCAACTGGGACAACTTCCAGCCCAACTTCTTCATGATCTTCCAGCCCGGCACCCTGAAGGACCTGCCGGCCACCTACCTGACCAGCTTCTACCTCGCACCCGGCCATGACCAACAGATCGTCGACCTGTCCCGGGCCTTCCCGGCGGTGACCATCCTGCAGGTAGAGGCACTGCTGGAACAACTGCGCAGCATCCTGGCCCAGGTCACCCTGGCGGTGGAGTACGTGCTGTTGTTTGTCCTGGCAGCGGGGATGGCCGTGTTGTTCTCCGGGCTCCAGGCAACCCTCGATGAGCGGATTCGCCAGGGCGCCCTGCTGCGGGCGCTGGGGGCTGAGCGCAAGTTGCTGGTCAAGGCCCGGCGTATCGAGTTCGGGTTGTTGGGCGCAGTCAGCGGGCTGTTGGCAGCGCTCGGCACCGAACTGGTGACACTGGTGCTGTACCGCTACGCGTTCGACCTGACCTGGCACCCGCATCCGTGGCTATTGCTGCTGCCGGTGATCGGCGCCGTGCTGATCGGCGGTGCCGGCGTGTTCGGCACCCGCCGTGCACTGAATGCCAGCCCGTTGACGGTGCTGCGCGAGGGCTGAAAACGCAGATGGCCCGCACGCGTTCATGCATACGGGCCATCCGTTGTCACTTCACATATTCGATAGCGGTGATCCACCAGCACACTTCGCCACTGGGGGTCTGCACGAGCGCCTCGTCATCCACTTCCTTGCGCAACAGTGCCCGGGCCATGGGTGAGTCGATGGAGATGTAGTCCATACGTTCATAGATCTCGTCGTACCCCACGATGCGAAACCGCTTGGTCTCGCCCTGTTCGTTTTCAATCTCCACCCAGGCGCCGAAAAACACCTTCCCTTCCTGCTCGGGCATGTACTCGACCACGCGCATGTCTTCCAGGCGCTTGCGTAAATAACGCACCCGACGATCAATTTCCCGCAGCAGCTTCTTGTTGTACTGGTAGTCAGCGTTTTCGCTCCTGTCCCCCAGGGAGGCCGCCCACGTCACTTTGCGGGTGGTATCAGGGCGCTTTTCTCGCCACAGGTAATCAAGCTCCTTTTTCAGGGCCTCATGACCTTCTTTGGTAATCAGCTTGGTGCTCAAAAGCTCTACATCCCCTGGAAGTTTGCATTTTTCAGACCCGCTGCCGCATCAGGCACAACGCATTTAACGCCCGATGTCGGCTGTGGGGGTCGATGATAAATGAACTCGGGAAAGTAGCCAGACCCACCGGCGGATTCCGGCAACGACGCGTATCAGTCAGCCTCCGTCTGGGTCGGGCCGCATTCAGGCTGGCCGCGCCCGTTCTCGCCAAGCCATGCAAGTGACTCATCCAGGGATTGAAGCGTAACCCTCAGGTTGTCCCGCAGGACAGGCAACTGGAACAGCGCAGCCGTCAGCTGTTGCTCCTTGAGGCGCACCGCAAGGTCACGGTCATGCAACTGGGCTTCCTGGCTCTCCAGGTAGCGCGCACGCTCGTCCATTCGACGCTGCTCTGTCTGGTTCAGCGCCGAGCTGCCAGCCAGATGCTCTTCCCGGAGGGCCAGCGTGCGGGCCAACTGTTCCAGGGACGTTTCCTTTTCGGCAATCCTGTCGGCACTCCGCTGACTCTCCTGCTCAAGGTCAGCCTTTTCCTGGCGCAGTTCGAGACGCAACTGATCAAGCGCTTCTTCCTGCTTGAGCACGCTGAGCTTTTGCTGCGTCAGCTCCTGTGACAATCGGGAAAGATTGGCCAGCGTATCGTCCACTTCAAACAACGAGGCTGACTCATTCCGGGCAGGCATGGGCGGCGGCGCCTGGGGGACCGGTTCAGGTTGTTGGACTATGGGCGCCGGCACTGGCGCAGCGACAGCAGGCGCCTCGATCGGTGCCTGTAGTGGCGCCTCAACGAGCGGCTCGGATATCTCGAGCTCAGCCTCGGGCGCCTGCGTCACCGGCTCGGGCAATGACCACGCAGGCTCTGAAGGATCGGGGGACCTGGGAGCAGACACCATTCTTGAGGAGAAACGAATCGACGGCACGATCAACGTGTTGCTTTCAATGGCGGGCAAACCGGGCGCCGACGTTCCCAGGGTAATCACCTTCATCACCAGGGATTTCTTGATCGTCAACGAGTGATGATCTTCAGGCCTGGCCGGGGGCAATTTGCAGCCTTTCAAATCAACAAAATGAAAGGGAATCTGAGTTTCGCCGCTGCTTGCAGATTTTGCCCCGGGAGCAGCCGCGAGCGTCAGGATTTGCTTGAAGACATGGGTCGCTATTTGCAGGTCTTCCTTGGAGTCTATCGCCCCCAGAAAGTAACGTTCGGACTTTTTGCGCAACGCTGCGATGTACACCCGTGAACTACCGGGCTCTGTTTCTTCATCCAGACTGTAGGCAAGAAAGTTTGAAGAGATCTGCGCCACCGCAAAACCACAAAGCAGTGCACCATTGACCGGTGCATCATGCCCGGACTGTTCAAGAACAAGGGTACGTAGAAGCAGCATGACATCAGGCTCCATTTCAAATTGGCATAAACTTTAAATAAACACCAAATAAACAACGACTGTAATTAAATCATCAAAAGCAAAACAATTGTTTCAGCGAGTCATAGTCTGGCATGTAGGACTTATCTTATTCAGCCCCCTCAGCATTTCCAAGAGCGTTTATTGAACGTACCATTTTTTAACAGTGCGACGTCGGAAAAGCTTCAACATAAAAAGATTTCAAGCATTGAATTTCGAACATTCACAACCTGCTGTTCACCCAGGTTAATCCAGCCTTGCCATATCCATTCAGTAGAAAAGCATAATGATCGAGATAACGAGCCTGACAAAAACCATGGGCGGAAAAAACATTATTCATGACTTCTCATTCAACGCCCAACCCCAGGAATGCCTCGGGCTGTTTGGAAATGATGGTGCGGGAAAAACAACTATTATCAAAATGATCTCAGGCTCGACTACACCCTCTTCAGGCCATATAAAAATATTCGGTAACGATATCGCCCTGAACGTATTCCAGGCAAAGAAAGTCACCGGCTACCAGCCAGAGCGACTCTTGAGCCATGGTGCAATGAGTGTAAAGGCCTTTCTCGGTTTCATTGCCGAAATACGCGGATTCCGCGGCGCGGAAAAACGCAAGATGATTGACCGGGCAGTTGCACGGCTTGAGTTGTGGCGGATACTCAAAAGCCCGGTGGAAACCCTCACGGACGGGTTGAAACGCAAGGTAGCCATCGCCCAGGCAATCCTGCATGACCCCGGCCTGCTGTTGCTCGACGAGCCAACAGAAGGTCTGAGTGCCGACCAGAAACACAAAGTCAGAATGCTCATCAAGTCGCTCAGCGACGAGATGACGATCATTGTCGCGTCCCGTGCGCCGGAAGAACTGACCGGTATTTGTAACCGCGCACTGGTGATAGCCGACGGCCGATTGGTGGCAGACGCTTCGGTGCCCGAACTGCAGCGCAGCTCCCGTCATCACCAGGCGGTCACCCTTGCAGCCGACACACCGCTGGACCTGTTGGCCCTGGCGGTATTGCCCGGGGTCGCCGGCATCGAGGAAGACCGCGAGACTCCCGGCACAGTGACCGTACTCGCCCTGCCGGGGCAAATCATCTACCCCCACATCAATGCACTGGTCACCCAGCGCCGCTGGAAGCTCAATGCCCTGAACCTGGAAGCCGGGCGCCTGGATGACGTTGTGCACCATATGAGCCAGGAGGCATCGATTTGAAACTTCTCCCGGTCATATTCAAGCGTCAACTGGTCAGTTATTTTTCGGCTCCCGTCACTTACCTGAGCACTGCGGTTTTCCTGACCGCCGCTGCTGTATTTGGCTTCCACTCAACCCGGTTACTGGAAGTCGGCAGTGCCGACTTGCAGGGCTTCTTCCAGTTGCACCCCTGGCTCTACTTACTGTTGACACCTGTTCTATGCACTCGGCTTTGGGCCGACGAGCCCACCACCGGTTCCATGGAGTTCCTGAAAACCCTGCCCGTCACACGTTTCGAGATAGTGGTCGGAAAGTTTCTGGCGGCCTGGATTGTTTCCGGCGTGGCCCTGCTGTTGACCTTCCCGATAGTCATCACCGTCAACTATTTTGGCAATCCGGACAATACAGTCATTGCGTCACAATACCTGGGAAGTTGGGTATTGGCCGGATGTTATCTATCCGTGGGTTGTTTTATCTGCGCACTGACACACCATCGCGCGATTATATTCACCGTAACCCTGTGCTTGCTGCTGACCGCCAGTGGCCTGTCATCCATTCTTGATGCGATTGAACATCAAGTTCCGGTATGGCTGATTGACCGCCTTCTTTCCCTGAGCCCGTCTGCGCGTTTTGACGCCATTGACCAAGGGGTACTGGCTCTTCAAGACAGTTTGTACTTCATCAGTATGATCATCGCCTTTCTTGGCGCGACGGTCATTGTCCTGAATGTAAGAAACGGTTGAGAGGGACACATCACGATGAAAACGCGACTAAGTGCCAGCCTCACAATTATCACGCTCCTGTTACTGTTTCTCGCTTTTAACCTGGTCTGGGCACTGAAACTTCCAAATCCACGGCTGGATTTTTCGGAACAGAACATCCATACACTTTCCGATCCTGTACAGACTATGCTCGGTTCACTGGAAAGACCGGTGGATCTGTACTTCTTCAATTCAAGCAACCGTGCACACAAAGCCAACGCCGTTGAAAGCTACGCTAAACGGGTAGAGCTGTTGCTCAAGGAATATGAAAAAGCGGCAAAGGGCAAAATCAACCTGCACCTCATCGACCCCACCCCTTTTTCTGAAG
The DNA here is from genome assembly GCF_013385475.1 of Pseudomonas sp. G5001. Taxonomy (NCBI): domain Bacteria; kingdom Pseudomonadati; phylum Pseudomonadota; class Gammaproteobacteria; order Pseudomonadales; family Pseudomonadaceae; genus Pseudomonas; species Pseudomonas sp. G5001. The sequence continues at coordinate 234,959 of NZ_JACAPZ010000026.1, read as the reverse complement.
ATGAATACAAAGCCAGGTTACTGGGACTTGACGAACAACACGGATTCTTCGGCCTGGTGGGTACCAGCGCGGGCCATGCGCCCCATAGCATCCCGTCATTCAGCCCGGACCGGGAGTCACTGCTGGAGTATGAAATCAGCCATTTGATTCATAAGGTGATCCACCCCGAGCAACCCATTGTGGGCGTGATCTCCCGGCTGCCAATAAACGGTGAGCGAGATGAACGCAACGGCGTTAATACGCCTCCCTGGCAGGTGTTGCAGGAGATCCGTCGCCAGTTCAACGTGGTGAGCCTGGAGCCGGGTATCGCGCAAATTCCTGAACACGTCAAAACCCTGATGGTGATTCATCCCGGCAACCTGCCTGACCAAACCCTCTACGCAATAGACCAGTTTGTATTGGGCGCAGGCAAGTTGATGATGTTTATCGACCCGCTTGTCGGGCTGGACACCAGCGTCACGGCCCCGGAAAACCCCAGGCTGGAGGCATTGCTGTCCGCCTGGGGCATCCAGATGCCCGCGAACAAGGTGATTGCCGATCGCGACTATGCCACTTCGGTGATCCTTACCACAGGCCAGCCGCCTGTGCGCCATCCCGCGGCACTGACCTTGCCCCGCCAGGCGATGGCACAGGATGACATCAGCGCCTGGAAACTTCACAACGTCAACGTCCTGAGCAGCGGCGCCCTGGCCCCTGCCAAGAGAAGCCGCATGACCTTCACCCCGTTGCTGCAAAGCTCCGCGCACGCCGCGCTGTTTGAGGCAGAGCGCTTCGCCCTGCCAGCGCAGCTCAATTCACTGATCAATGAAACAGCCACTCGCGCTCAACAACAGGTGATCGCCGCCCGCGTCGAAGGGCCCGCCTATTCCGCCTTTCCTGACGGCATCAGTGGGCGTAATACCGGCTTGCAAAAGGCTGCGAACATCCATGTGGTCGTGGTCGCCGACACTGACCTGCTCAGCGATCGTGTGTCTGGAATGCTCCAGAAGCATCGCGCGGCGGGTAGCCCGTTGTCAGATAACGCGATGTTTGTATTGAACACCCTGGACAACCTGGCGGCGCCCGATGCACTGATGAACATTCGCCCCCGTGCAGGCGGTGCTCGATCACTGCAGGTGCTGCAGGCAATGCGCGAAGACGCGGCACTGGCCTACGGTGAGAAGTCCGCCGAACTGGCGCAACGCCTGGAACAAACGGAAAAGGAATGGCAACTGCTCAACCCCCCGACAATTTCCCCGGGCCCTCAGGCTGCAACCTCCAACACACTGCTGCAAGCGCTCAACAAGGAGCGGTTGCGAATCCCCATGGAAATTCACGCGCTGAAGGTCCAGTCATACGCCGAGGTTCACGCCCTGGAACGCAAAGTGAAGCTGCTCAATATCGTGCCTGTACCGCTGATACTGTGCCTGATTGCGGGGGGTATTTTCCTGTTGCGTCGCCGTCGCCGGCACCTGCCTTCAGCAGCGTTCTACTGAGGGCTCAACGCCGGGCGATCAGCCCTTGCCGGGCAATGCGGGTCAGTTGGCGTATCACTTCGCCCGCGTCGCTGGCACTGGGCGCCTGAATGACGGCCAGGTCGAAGCTGTTGGACGCAAAGCGCGCAAGGGAGTCGCCGTCTTCGACAAACTGGATCAGAAAGGCCGAAGGCCGCCCCGTGCGGCGCGGCCAGCCATCCAGATAGCGCAGCAACGTCGGCTGATGCTTGCCGCCCAAGAGGATTTTAGGATTGCGTTGGGTCAGGTCCGCGGTGATCGGGGCCAGGCGTATGAGGGGGCGTAGTGCATTCATTGTGTCGTGTCTCTGCCTCAAAAGTCTGCGGGCAGGTGAGAGGCAACACCGAACCAGCGCTTTAGCGGAATTTCGAAGCTGGCCCATGGCTCTGGCTTCTGTCGGGACTGTGATCAGTCACCCGTGGCGCCCCGCAATTAGCTGTTTAAATCGGCGCATGGGCAACATCCTAGAGAAGCCTGTAGGGCGGTGTCAAGAATCCCGAGCAACGAAAAGGCCCGCACTGGGCGGGCCTTTTAAGGGGGGGGGTCGCGGTATCAGTGAGTGATGGCGCGGTCTGCGGACAATTTGCCCGCACCTTCCAACAACACGGCCAGCGTACCGCCCAGCAGCGCCAGGGCGAACTCGTAGCCGTTGTTGGCCATGAACAAACCGTTATGGATATGCACCGAGAAAATCGCCACCAGGGAAACGATCGACAGGCCGAGTGCCGCCGGCCGTGCCAGCAAGCCAATGATCAGCGCCAGCCCGGCGAAGAACTCGGTACCACCGGACAGCACCGCCATCAGGGTACCTGGGGCCAGGCCGATACTTTCCATCCACTGGGCAGTGCCCGCCAGGCCGCCGCCGCCAAACCAGCCAAAGAGTTTTTGCGAACCGTGGGCGGCGAAGATGATCCCGACAAAAATCCGCAGGACAGTCAGGCCGTAGCCGGCGCGGGTGGAGAGGACGCGGGTGATCAATGGGCTCATGCTGATAATCCTTTTCAAGGTAGGGGTTGGGTTGGCCGCTATATTAATCAGTTTAAACAATGATAAAAGCCGATAAAGCGGCTCATAATTATCGAATTAATAGATCATTTACGTGAGGCAACCCGTGGCGCTGCCGGCTCCAACGACTCCCGCTCACGATCAAACGCCAGGTAATACTTGTTCACGCTATTAACATAGCTGACGCCGCTCATTCCCACCTGCTCCATGGCAATGCGCTCGACCTGGAAAAACCATTGGTTTGGGTTTAGCCCCCGCCGCCGCGCCTCGGCACGCATTCCCTGGACCCGCTCGGGCCCCATGTTGTAGGCCGCCAGCACAAACGCCATGCGCTCGCGCTCGTTGAGCTTGGGGCTTGAGAAGAACTTGCGCCGGATCATCGCCAGGTACCGCGCGCCCGCCTGCACATTGTTGTCCAGGCTTTCGATGTTGTTCACCCCGACCCGCTGCGCCGCCGATGGCGTGATCTGCATCAGCCCGGTGGGGCCGCCGCTGCTGCGAGCGCCAGGGTCCAGGGCAGACTCCTTGAACGCCAGCGCGGCCAGGTTCAGCCAGTCCATGCCCTGCTCGCGGGCATGCTTTTGCAGCACCGGGCGCAGTTTTTCCAGGCGCTGGCGGTCGACGCGAGCCAGTGGATAACGTACCTGGTAGAGGCGGCGGTAGATGCGCTGGAACGCCACATCCTGATCGGACGGCGTGCGGTAGGTCTTGAGGAAGCGATCAATACTGGCCCGCAGCATCGAGGCATCCTGGCGCACAAACCAATACTCTTCGCCCGGCTCGCTGATGGCCACTTGCCGGTCGAAACGCAGCTTGGGCAGGATCTTCGCCCAGCGTTCGGCAATCGGCCGCTCGACAATGGTCAGGTGGAAAATCCCGGCCTGTACCATCTCCAGCACGTCCTCTACCGCGAGGCTCGGATCCACCCATTCCACCTTCACCGGCGGCAATTTGTGCAGCGCCAGCTTCTGGTTGACCTGGCTGATCGCATCCGACGCGGCACTGCCCGTGGTCAAGGCCAGCGTGCGCCCGGACAGTTGCTCCAGCCGGGTGAACCGCCGCTCGCCCTTCAGCCCCACCAGCCATAACGGCACGTCGCTGGCGATCGGGTCGCTGGTGGCAATCTTGTGGGCGGCCTTCACATCCAGCAATTCGCCGGGTGCCACCAGGTCGCCCTCGCCACGGGCCAATGCGCCAATCAACTGATCCTTGGCCTTGGGAATAATCTTGAGGTTGATTTCCTCGCCGTCACGGGCGTGACCGTTGAGGTATTGCTCGAAAGCGCGCAGGCGATGGTATTCAACACCGATGGCCTGGCCCTGGACTTCGCCGGAACTGTTGCGGCTCTGGTTGACCAATACCCGCAAGGTGCGGCTGCTGCGGATTTCCGCAAGGTCGCGGACCTTGCCGGGCCGGGTCACTTCCAGCGGCCCGTCCAGACGCGCAACCGCCGCCATGGGCAGCAGTAACGTCAGGCACAACACAAGCAACGCCGAGGGTCGGATCATCCGCTCTCCGGAAGAAAGAATACTGCCCATTGCTTCGCGAAAAACGAGGCGTTGGGGGACAGAAACAGAGCGCCATGAGCGCAGGCTTTGGGCGCAAGGGTGGCACGGCAGATGGCGACAAACCAAACACGGTGTTACTTGCGACTTTCAAAGACAGCTTTAACTCGTTGTAGTTCTTGGCTTTTCTTATAAATCTACAGCTCTGATATGCTTTCCGACCGCAGGCGGAGGTAGCACCATGCAACTCATTGATATCGGCGTCAACCTGACCAACCCAAGTTTCGACGAAAAGCACCAGGCCGTTCTCGACCGTGCCTACGCCGCCGGGGTGAGCCAATTGGTGCTCACCGGTACCAGTGTCGACGGCAGCGAACAGGCCCTGGAGCTGTGCCAGCAACTGGACGAAAGTGGCCAACGCCTGTTCGCCACCGCCGGCATTCACCCCCACTCTGCCAGTGACTGGAACGCCGAAAGCGCCAGGCGCCTGCGCGGCCTGCTCAAGGAAAGTCGCGTGCGTGCGGTGGGTGAATGCGGGCTGGATTTCAACCGGGATTTCTCACCGCGCCCCCAGCAGGAAAAAGTCCTCGAAGAACACCTGGCCCTGGCCGTGGAGTTGAAGCTCCCGGTATTCCTCCACGAACGTGACGCCAACCAGCGCTTGCTGGAAATCCTGCGGGACTACCGCGATCACCTGTCGGCCGCCGTGGTGCACTGCTTCACCGGCGAGCAGCGGGCGCTGTTCAGCTACCTCGACCTGGACCTGCATATCGGTATCACCGGCTGGATCTGTGACGAGCGCCGTGGGACGCACCTGCATCCGCTGGTCAGGGAAATCCCCCGGGGCCGCCTGATGCTGGAAAGCGACGCGCCCTACCTGCTGCCTCGCACCCTGCGGCCCAAGCCGAAAAACGGTCGCAACGAACCCGCCTATTTACCGGAAGTCCTACGGGAGGTCGCGTTGCACCGCGAAGAAACCGTGGAAGACCTGGCGCAACACAGCACCGCCTGTGCCCGCGCCTTTTTTGGATTGCCTGTGCCGGATTGACGCGGCGCATTGACCCATATCAAAACCCGGCATCCCGATAGCGGCAAAATAATGGCACCTTGCCAATGCTGTTTCCGCTATCAGAGAAAACCTTCCATGGGTGCCTGGCTTAGCAACATCTCGCTGAAGTACAAATTCTGGGCCGTGAACGCGGTCGCCTTCATCACTACCCTGCTGCTGGTGTTGTACGCCGTGCAGCTCGAACAACAGGCCCGCAGCCAGGCCGCGCAAGCGTCGGCGCAAGCCCAGGGGCGCTTGCTCGGTGCCTGGCCCGCCGGCCAGCCACTGCCCAAGGGCGAGCACTGGCTGACGTTTGCCAGGGGCAAAGTCCCACAACTGGGCGACGAAGATCTGTCAGCCCTGGCCAACGCCAGTGGCTGGGTGGATTTCAATCACATGCCACTGTTCGGCGAAAACCCGCTGATGGGCGCCGAAGTAATCAGCCGTGCCGACGGTCAACAGGTCGCCGTGCTGGCCTACGGGCCCAGCTTGAGCCAAGTGTTCGAAGAACGCTTCGCCAACTACGCCGTAGCGGTGATGATTCTGATGCTGGCCATGCTCGGCGCCTCACAGCTACTGATCCGCTTTCTCCTCAGCCAGCTCAACACCTTGAAAGACGTGATGCTGCACGTCGAGAAAACCGGCGACCTCTCGGCCCGCGTCCCTCTGGCCTGCAAGGATGAAGTCGGGCAGATGGCCAGCGCCTTCAACGCGATGCAGGCGGGTTATCAACGGGTGGTCAACACGGTTGCGCGCACCGCCAGGCAACTGGACGACGGCGCCGCACGCCTGGCCAGCAGCATGAACGAGGTGCAGCACGGCATGCTCGGCCAGCAAAGCGAAACCGACCAGGCCGCCACGGCGATCAACGAGATGACCGCCACCGTCTACCACATCGCCCAGCACGCCGGCGCCACCCGCGACCTGTCCCAGACGGCCGACACTCTCGCCGGCAGCGGCCAGGAAGTGGTCAGCCGGGTACAGCGCTCGATTGCCGGGCTGTCCACCGGCGTGCAGCAGACCGCCGAAATGATCCAGAAGCTGGCCGAGGACAGCCAGAAAATCAATGGCGTGGTCGGGGTGATTCACAGCATCGCCGAACAGACCAACCTGCTGGCCCTCAACGCCGCCATCGAAGCCGCCCGCGCCGGCGAAATGGGCCGGGGTTTTGCCGTGGTCGCCGACGAAGTGCGCAACCTGGCCAAGCGGGTGCAAAGCTCTACCGATGAAATCACCCGCATGGTGTCCGCCCTGCAAGCCGGCACCCGGGACGCGGTGGATTTCATGCAGGAAAGCTCGTTCAAGGCCGACGACTGTGTGCAACAGGCTCAAGAAGCCGGGATTGCCCTCGCCGAGATCACCGGCGCGGTGGCGCAGATGCGCGAGAGCAACACGCAGATTGCCGTGGCTGCCGAGCAGCAAAGCCATGTGGCCGAGGAAATGAATCGGGCGGTGGTGAGCATTCGGGACGTCACCGAAAACACCGTGCAGCAGACGGTAGACTCGGCGACCACCAGCAATGAGCTGGCGACCCTGGCCGGGGAACTGAGCAAGGCCATCGGCCAGTTGCGGCTTTAACCCCTGAAGGGGTGGCTATGGCCCCCATAGCCATCCTTGATTCGCGGCCCCACCCTGCCCGACCTAAACTCTGCTCAAGATGTTTCAACGGACAGAGGAATCACGATCATGGGCAAACGTCATCCAAATATTCCCGCCTGGCAATGGCGCACCCACCCGCAAAATCACCAGCACGGGACCAATCAAGTGTTGCAGCTGATTGCGCTGCCACTCCTGGTCATCGGTTTTCTGTTGATGGCATCGGGCGTGTTCAGCGAGAACCTGGCGAGTGCCGCCATCGGTATCGTCGGCATTCTGGCAGCCCTCGCATTGCAGCATCACGGTCGTCGCCTGGAGGCACGCGGCAGCGACGCCTCCAGCGATCAACACTTGCTGGTCTGAGGACTCAGGCGAACACCACCACCGACTGGCGGCTGATAGCGATCAACTGGCCGTCGGGGCTCCACAACTGCGCAGCCGCATGGCCATAGCCATCGCGGGCGTGCTCGATGTGGACCAGGTATTGGCACCAGTCCAGGGTGCTCAGGTTTTGCAGCGGTTGGACAAACTCGATGGTCCAGGTCAGGGTGCTGCCGGCCGCCGGTTGTTTCAGGTGCGGCAACACCGACGGTGGCCACGCATCCACCAGCGCGAGGATGTGCGCTTCGGTCAGCGGCTCTTCTTTTACATCGCCACGCAAGCGCACCCAGCCGCCCATCTCCCGAGATGTATTGCCGGTGAAAGGCAGGCCACCGACGCTCCAGCGCATCGCCAGGTGGCGCATGAACTCCGGCGTCACGCCTTTGATGTAGGGCAACTCCTGGCATTCATCCCAATGCTTGAAGGTGGGCGCCGGTTCGGCGGCGACGTCAATCTGCGAAGGCCGTGATGCGCCAAAACTGGCCTGCACCAGGGTCATCGTTTCACCGCTCTGCACAACACGTCCCAGCACTTGGCTGACGGCCTTGCCTTCGCGCAGCACTTCGACCTCGTAGCGGGCCGGCACATCCGGCGCCACCGGCCCCACAAAGGTGATCGCCAGTGAGCGCAACGGGCGATCCGCCGGGACTTTCGCCCGCAAGGCCTCGTACTCCAACGCCACAACCAGCCCGCCAAAGCTGGCGCGGCCCTGGGCCCATTCGGCCGGGATCGAAACGTCCAACGGGTGGCTGCGGGCAGCGTCGAGCAAATCACTAAAGCGCATGGCGGTCTCAACTTGAAAAAGGAGTTGAGGGATCTTAACCAGCCGGCCTACACCATGCAGCGCCTATTCCGGCCAAAATCCCGGACAGATAGGTCGCAGGGTCAAGCGAAGCAGTCGGCGTTCAACTTATCCAAAACCCGATCCGCCTGCCCTTCCGCCTCGGCCATGGTGCGGTGCCAACCAGGCACGCACGGCTGCAAATCGGGCTCGTGCCCGGCTTGCGCCAGCCATTGCCAGCAATCGTGCCAATCACCCAGGGCGCCCTGGGCCGCCTTGAGACGCGATATGGCTTTGGGCGGTAGCTTGTTCAGCTCGGGATAAGCCTCGGCCGCATAACGCACGCGCTTGATCAACAGGCGCAGGCGATGACGGTCGTGGTTGGGGTCGTGCAGCGCTTCGCCGAGCTTCTTCCATTGCTTGGCCAGGCGTTTTTCAATGCGCGTGCGCAGGCCCTTGAGCAACTTCTGCCGTTGGGAAGCGCGGATAAAGCGGGGGAATGCTTCGAGGATCAACAGCAGTTGCGCCAGCTCAGGCCCTTGTGCAACCGAGCGGTAGGTGGCCGGCTGCTGCCGGATACGCCGCTCGGCCGCCTCATGATGGCCGTGTTGGTGGAGGTACGCCGCCAGCACTTCGCGGTCGCGAAATGGCGTGGTCAGTTGGCCGACGGCACTGGCGGCCGCCTCGAGTTGCTCGACACCGGGCAACCCGCGCAATGGCCGCAACAGGCTGCGCAAGCGCCGCACCGTGGTGCGCAGATCATGCAGGGCCTCGTCGTCCGTGACGGCGGCGAGGCGCGCCTGGCAGCTCAGTAACCCAACTTCCAGGCCGATGACCTGAGCGACTAGCTGATCGACCAAGGCTGACATCCTTTCCTCCTCAATGATTAAACCTTCGGGCTTGAGGCCGCCGACGCAACCTCGTTGCACTCGACAACTGCTACGCGGGGTTAGCGCCCTGCGCGCGACTCACGAATATAGAAGCGGGCTTTCTCGGCCTTGGTCGAGCAGCCTTCGAAGGCTTCGAACTGCTGCTGGGTCTTGGCGCCAGTCAACAACGACAGAGCCTTGGAGTAACTCACGGTGCCGGCGAAACCTTCGGCCTTGGCCAGGTCCAGCTCGTGCCACGCAGCGTCCAGTTGCGTGCCGCAGCTGTCGCGATAAGCGGTTTTCCCGGCACAACCGGCCAGGGCCAACACGATCACAGGCACACACATCCAGGCTTTCATCAAATGACACCTCAAGAAAAGAAAAAACAGTCACAGGTGTAGACGTTGCCTACACCGAAAAGTGCCTTATCCGACTGCCTGAATCCGCAGTCCCGATTGCCAGAGCATACCCGAGCGTGGTGGCCCGCTCGCGAAAATAATCGGTTGTGACAGTGATGATTGAAGCGCGCCCCTCGATGGGTGCATTGTGGTCACCTGTTTTGCGAAGGATCAGGTCATGAAGAAACGTGTTGCATTGGTGCTGGGCTCCGGCGGCGCCCGGGGCTACGCCCATATCGGCGTGATCGAGGAAATCGAAAAACGCGGCTACGACATCGCCTGCATTGCCGGTTGCTCCATGGGCGCCGTGGTGGGCGGGATCTATGCCGCGGGCAAGCTGGAAGAGTACCGAAACTGGATCGAAAGCCTCGACTACCTGGACGTACTGCGCCTGGTAGACGTGAGCTTTCGCCTCGGGGCGATCCGTGGCGAGAAGGTGTTCGGGCAGATCCGCAAGATCGTCGGCGAGATCAATATCGAAGACCTGCGCATTCCCTACACCGCCGTGGCCACGGACCTGACCAACCAGCAGGAAATCTGGTTCCAGGAAGGCTGCCTGCACCAGGCCATGCGGGCCTCGGCGGCGATTCCCAGCCTGTTCACCCCGGTAATGCAGGGCAATCGCATGCTGGTGGACGGCGGCTTGCTGAACCCTCTGCCGATCGTGCCGGTGGTGTCGAGCCACTGCGACCTGATCATTGCGGTCAACCTCAACTCCACCAACCAGAAGCACTACAAGCTTCCGGTGATCCAGCGTCCGCCGGCGTTCAGGAGCCGCTTCGACAACCTGGTGCGTTCACTGGGTTCGCACTTGCCGTTTCGGCGCAAGCAGGCCGAGCAGTTATTGATGCTGGAACAGGAAGCGCTGCTGGCCCAGGCTGCCGATATCAACCCGTGGCTGGACTCTGCCGAACCCGAAGCGCAACAACCGGCGGCGGCACCGGAAAAGGCCGGGGCGCCAAAGTCGGCGACCGGCTCGTTCATCATCGATAACGTGGGGCCTGCATCGCTGCTGGATTTGATCAACCAGAGCTTCGAGGTAATGCAGACGTCATTGGCACAGTACAAGATCGCCGGGTATCCGCCGGATATTCTGATCAACGTGCCGAAGCGCGTGTGCCGGTTTTTCGAGTTTTACAAAGCGCCGGAGTTGATCGCGCTGGGGCGGGAGATCGCGAGCGATACGCTGGATCGTTACGAGAGCGAGCAACACTGAGGTTTGATAAGCAGGGCTTGTGTGGCGAGGGAGCTTGCTCCCGCTGGAGTGCGAAGCGCTCCCAGGATTCTGGGGCTGCTGCGCAGCCCAGCGGGAGCAAGCTCCCTCGCCACAGGTGAGCTAACGCTTCAGGCTTCGGTGTTCAATAGCCGATACCCAACACCGGCCTCAGTCACGATAAACCGTGGCTGGGTCGGATCATCCGCCAGTTTCTGGCGCAGATGCCCCACCACAATCCGCAGGTAATGGCTGTCTTCGGTATGGGTCGGCCCCCAGATATCCTTGAGCAGTTGCTGCTGGGTGATCACCCGCCCGGGATGCCGCGCCAGTTGCGCCAGCACCGCGTATTCCTTGCGGGTCAGCGCCACTTCGACACCGTCCAGCAGCACCCGCCGATAAGCCAGGTCTACCGTCAGCGGGCCAAAGCGCAACGCCGCTTCCTGGGCCTCCCCCGCCGGCGCCTGGCGCAACAACGCCCGCACCCGTGCAAGAAACTCCTGGATGCCAAATGGCTTGGTCACATAGTCATTCGCGCCGTTGTCCAGCGCCTCGACTTTTTGCACTTCACTGGCTCGCACCGACAACACCAGTACCGGTACCGTGGACCACTCACGAAACTCGCGCAGCACCTGCTGGCCGTCCATGTCCGGCAGGCCGAGGTCAAGCACCAGCAGGTCCGGTTTACTCAAGGCGGCCTGCGCCAGGCCTTCGTTGCCGGTGCCGGCCTCGATCACTTTGTAGCCCTGGGAGGCCAGGCTGATACGCAAGAACTTGCGGATCTGCGGTTCGTCGTCAATGACCAAAATCGTCGCAGTCTGGCTCATGGTGTCCAATCAAAATCCGTGAAGAAAAGAGGGTAGCTCAAGGTTCGCTTTCCAGGCCAGGCTGGGCCTGCAATGGCAGGAATAAAGTGATGCAGGTGCCACGGCCCTCAATGCCGTCGGCCACGCTGATATGCCCGCCGTGGGCGCCGACCATGCCCTGGCAGATCGCCAGGCCGAGCCCGGTGCCCTGCCCGCCGCGATCCCCCCTGGCGGCGGTGTAGAACATATCGAAAATTTTCGCCCGCTCCTCCTCGGGAATCCCCGGTCCCTCATCGGCAACAGCAAAAAACAACTGGTTATCCTGCACGCCCGCGCTGAGTTTCAGCCGGCCTTGTGCCGGCGAGAAGCGTGCGGCATTTTCCAGTACGTTGACCAGTGCCTGCTCGATCAACGCGGCATGCACGTAGAGCAGCGGCAGCTCGGGCGGCACGTCGGTGATCACCTGCAGCGGCGCCAATACCGCACGCAAGCGGCCCAGGGAGCTGCCGACGATATCGCCGGGTGACACCCAGTCCCGCGCCAGCTTCAGGGCGCCGTGGCCCAGGCGAGTCATGTCCAGCAGGTTCTGGATGTAGCGATCCAGGCGCTCAGCCTCATCGCGAGTGCCTTCCAGCAGCTCCCGGCGATCTTCCAGGGGAATCGCCTCGCCGAGGGCCAGCAGGCTGTCGATGCTGCCACGCATGGAGGTCAGCGGTGTGCGCAAATCGTGAGACACCGAAGCCAGCAAGGCGCTGCGCAATTGCTCGGTTTCGCCGTGCAGGCGCGCGGCTTCCAGCTCCTGGCCGAGTTGTGCACGGGCCAGTGCCTGGGCCAAGGGCTGGCTCAAGGCCGTGAGCAGGCGACGGCGCTGGCCGCTCAGTTCAAGCCCGGCCTTCGGGCTGACCCCCAGCAGACCCAACGGGCCTTCTTCGCTGGACAACGGCCACCACCACCAGCGCCCGAACGGCAAGGTGCCGGTGCCCATGCCGGCCGGCTGATCGTGCTGCCAGGCCCAGTCGGCGGCGGCGCGTTCGGCTTCGGTAAAGGTGATCGGGCCACCGGTCTCGACCTTCCAGTCGCCCTGCCCGTCGCGGTTGAGCAGGCACAATTGCAGGTCGCTCCAGCCTTCCAGATGATGCGCGGCGGCACTGATCACTGCCTGGCGATCGGTGGCGGCGGTGAGTTTGCGGGACAGGTCGAGCAGCTCGGTGGTTTCTTCCTGGGTATCGCGCAACGCCTGCAACTGCCGGCGCTGGCGTGCAGCGAGATTACCGGTGAGCGCCGCCATCAGCAGGAAGAACAACAGCGTCAGCACGTCTTCTTCACGCTGGATCGCGAAGGAGAAATTCGGCGGGATGAACAGGAAGTCGTAGCTCAGGAATGACAGCGCCGCACACGCCAGCGCCGGCCCCAGGCTACTGCGCACCGCCACCAGCAATACGGCGGCGAGGAACACCAGCGAGATATTCGGCAACGGCAAGGCACTGGCGACACCCCATGCGACTGCGGCCGCGATCACGGTCGCCACCACCGCCAGGGCATAGTCAAACCACACCAGCCCACGCACATCCGGCAGGCGTGGCGGAGCCGGCACTTCGTCACTGTCGAGGACGTTGATTTCCAGGCCCCGGGCATTGCGCAACAAACGCGACGCCAGGCCACCACCAAACACGGTGCGATGCCAGCGCGGCCGGGACTGCCCCACCAGAATCAAGCTGGCGCGACGCTCGGCGGCGTGCTGGATCAGGGTCTTGGCCACCTCCCCCGCTCGCAGCAACACCACTTCACCGCCAAGACGCTCGGCCAGTTGCTGGGCGTTTTGCAGGCGCAGGCGCGATTGTTCATCCCGCACCCGGCCGTTATCCACATGCACCAGGCTCCACGGCAAATGCCGACGCTGGGCTACGCGGCTGGCATGACGCACCAGGCGTTCGGCCTGGGCATCTCCATCCACGCCCACCAGCAAGCGGCCACGCACAGCCGGTGCGGCCTGACCCAATTGGCGATAACCCTGGGCCAGGTCATCGTCGACATGGGCCGCGGCGGTTTGCATCGCCAGCTCGCGCAGGGCCATGAGGTTGGTCTGGGTGAAGAAGGCATCGATGGCAGCACGGGCCTGTTCCGGCACGTAGACCTTGCCGTCCCGCAGGCGCTCCAGCAGTTCCCGGGATGGCAGGTCGATCAGCAGCAGTTCATCGGCTTCCTGCAAGACCCAGTCGGGCAAGGTCTCGCGCACTTGCACGCCGGTAATGCCGCGCACCTGGTCGTTGAGGCTTTCCAGGTGCTGGACGTTGACCGTGGTGAAGACGTTGATGCCCGCCGAGAGCAATTCCTGGATGTCTTGCCAGCGTTTTTCGTGGCGGCTGCCGGGGGCGTTGCTGTGGGCCAGTTCGTCCACCAGCACCAGTTTGGGCTTGGCGGCGAGCAGGCCGTCGAGGTCCATTTCCTCCAGCATCACGCCGCGGTATTCGGAACGCAGCAGCGGCTGTTGTGGCAAGCCGCTGAGCAAGGCCTCGGTCTCGGCGCGACCGTGGGTTTCCACCACGCCGGCAATCAGCCGCACACCCTGGCGCAGCTGGGTGTGGGCAGCCTGGAGCATGGCGTAGGTCTTGCCCACGCCCGGGGCGGCGCCGAGGAAGACTTTGAGCCGGCCACGGCCGTCCCGGGGTAGATCGGCTAACAGGGCATCGGCGCGGCCGGAGTCGCTCATGCGGGCGGTCTTCCTTCAGGTGTTGATGTGGGTTTCTTGAGTCCGCCTTCGCGAGCAAGCCCGCTCCCACATTTGACCGCATTCCAAAGGTGAAACTCAGTCGAATGTGGGAGCGGGCTTGCTCGCGAAAGCGGCGCCACGGCTTACAGTTTTTCCAGGGCCATATTCAGTGCCAGCACGTTCACCACCGGCGGCCCTACCAGCGGGCTTTCGATGTGCTCATCCATCAAGCGCTGCAGGGTCGCCACCGGCAGATTACGCGCGGCAGCCACACGGGCCAGTTGATAGGCAATCGCCTGCGGTGGCAAGTGTGGATCAAGACCGCTGCCGGAGGTAGTCAGCAATGCCATCGGCACCGGTCCCTGGTCTGGCACCAGCAGTTTCTTGGCATCGTCAAATACACGAGTGGCCAGTGCGGGGTTGCTTGGGCCGAGGTTGCTGGCGCTGCTGGAAACCGTAGCAAACGCACCGGCAGATGGCCGTGGGTGGAACCAGCCGTCACCGGTGAAATCCTGGGCAATCAGGCTCGAACCGCGAACCTTGCCGCTGGCATCGTGCACCAGGCTGCCGTTGGCCTGGTCAGGGAACGCGACTTGCGCCACGCCGGTAACAACCAGGGGATAGGCCACGCCGGTGATCAGGCTCATCAACACCAGCAGGCTCAGGGCCGGGCGGATAATGTTGGACATTTCAAATTCCTCAATTCGGTCATTGCAACCTGCAGGCACCGGTTTGCCGGTACCTGCGGGCATCGAGTCAAACCAGGTGCAGCGCGGTCAACAGCATGTCGATCGCCTTGATGCCCACGAACGGCACCACGATCCCGCCCAGGCCGTAGATCAGCAGGTTGCGACGCAGCAACGCCGCCGCACTCGCCGCCTGTACACGTACACCGCGCAGCGCCAGGGGGATCAGCACCACGATGATCAGCGCGTTGAACACGATCGCCGAGAGGATCGCGCTCTGCGGGCTTTGCAGGTGCATCACGTTGAGCACACCCAGTTGCGGGTAGATCGAGGCGAATAGCGCTGGCAGGATCGCGAAGTACTTGGCCACGTCGTTGGCGATGGAAAAGGTGGTCAGCGCACCACGGGTCACCAGCAATTCCTTGCCGATCTGCACCACGTCCAGCAGCTTGGTCGGGTCGCTGTCGAGGTCGACCATGTTGGCCGCTTCACGGGCGGCTTGCGTGCCGTCGTTCATTGCCATGCCGACGTCAGCCTGGGCCAGCGCCGGGGCGTCGTTGGCGCCGTCGCCGCACATCGCAACCAGGCGACCATCGTTCTGTTCGTGACGAATGCGCGCGAGTTTTTTCTCTGGGGTGGCTTCGGCGAGCACGTCATCCACACCGGCTTCAGCGGCAATCGCGGCGGCGGTCAGCGGGTTGTCGCCGGTCACCATCACGGTGCGGATCCCCAGCTTGCGCAGCTCGGCAAAACGTTCGCGGATGCCGGGCTTGACCACGTCCTTGAGGTGAATCGCGCCGAGCAACTTGCCGTCGGCACACACCAGCAATGGCGTGCCGCCGCTCTGGGCGATCTTGTCGATTTCCCGCGACAGCGCCGGTTGCAGGTCGCGGCGTTGCAGGCCAATGAACGCCAGCAGCGAATCCACGGCGCCCTTACGGAACACACGGCCCTGGTAGTCGACGCCGGACAGGCGGGTTTCCGCGCTGAACGGTACCGAGGTCAGCTCATCCGTCGACGGCTCGGCTTGTGGGTGCTGGCCGCGCAGGTATTCGACGATGGACTTACCTTCGGCCGTGTCGTCCGCCAGGGATGCCAGCAGCGCGCCCTCGGCCAGTTCCTTGCCGCTGACACCCGGCGCGGCGATCACGTTGGTGCAACGACGGTTACCGAAAGTGATGGTGCCGGTCTTGTCCAGCAACAGCACGTGCACGTCCCCCGCCGCCTCCACCGCGCGACCGGATTTGGCGATCACGTTGAGGCGCACCAGGCGGTCCATGCCGGCAATACCGATGGCCGACAACAGGCCGCCGATGGTGGTCGGGATCAGCGTGACCAGCAGCGCCACCAGGAACACCAGCGGCAGGTTGCCATTGGCGAAGTGGGCGAACGGCTGCAGGGTCACCACCACCAGCAGGAAGATCAGCGTCAGTCCGATCAGCAGGATGTCCAGCGCGATTTCGTTGGGGGTTTTCTGGCGCTTGGCGCCTTCCACCAGGGCGATCATGCGGTCCAGGGTCGACTCGCCCGGGTTGGCGGTGATGCGAATCATCAACCAGTCCGAGACCAGGCGGGTGTTGCCGGTGACGGCCGAGCGGTCGCCGCCGGATTCACGGATGACCGGGGCCGATTCACCGGTGATGGCCGCTTCGTTGACCGCGGCAATCCCTTCGATGACTTCGCCGTCACCCGGGATCATTTCCCCGGCGACCACGCGTACCACATCACCTTTGCGCAGGCTGGTGGCCGGCACGACCTTGAAGCTGCCGTCGGCTTCCTTGCGGCGGGCGCTGAGGCCCTCGCTGCCGGCCTTGAGGCTGTCGGCGCGGGCCTTGCCGCGGCCTTCAGCCAAGGCTTCGGCGAAGTTGGCAAACAGCACGGTGAACCACAGCCACACGGCGATTTGCACGGAGACGTAGGTCGGTACGGCCACCTCCGGCACAAAGCACAGGATGGTGGTGAGGATCGCGGTCAGTTCGACCACCAGCATCACCGGCGAGCGTTGCAGCTGGCGCGGGTCCAGCTTGACGAACGCCTGGACCAGCGCCGGGCGCCACAGGGCCGACATTGCGGTTTTGGCCGGCTCCTGGGTTTTCACCGGAGCCGCGTTTTTTGCAGGCATATTCATTTTCATATCCCCTTAGAAGCCCATGCTCAGATGTTCAGCGATAGGCCCAAGTGCCAGCGTCGGCAGGAAGGTCAGGCCGCCCACCAGCAAAATGGTCACGGTCAACAGGGTCACGAACAGCGGGCCGTGGGTCGGGAAGCTGTTCTGGCCAATCGGTGCGGTCTTCTTCATCGCCAGGCTGCCGGCCAGGGCCAGTACAGGGAGGATGTAGCCGAAGCGACCGAGCAACATCGACAGGCTCAACATCAGGTTGTGGAACGCGGTGTTGGCACTGAAGCCGCCGAACGCCGAACCGTTGTTGGCACTGGCCGAGGTGTAGGCGTACAGCAACTGGCTGAAACCGTGGGGGCCAGGGTTACTGATGGCACCGGCCGGGCCAGGCAGGCTGGCGGCGATGGCACCGAGTACCAGGGTGCCGACCGGCATCACCAGCAAGGTCACGACCAGCAACTGCACTTCCTTGGCCTGGAGTTTCTTGCCGAGGTATTCCGGTGTACGGCCAATCATCAAACCGGCGAGGAACACCGCAATCAACACGTTGAGCAACATGCCGTACATGCCGGCGCCGACGCCGCCGAAGATCACTTCGCCGACCATCATGTTGACCAGCGACACCATCCCGCTCAGGGGGTTGAGGCTGTCTTGCATACCGTTGACCGAACCGTTGGACGCGGCGGTGGTCGCCACCGACCACAACACGGTGCCAGTGGTGCCGAAGCGCGCTTCTTTACCTTCCTGCGGTGCCGCCTGCTCAACCGCCGGGTTGTTCAGCGCCGGGTTGGGTTGGTACTCGGCCCACATCGCGGTAGCACCGCCGATGATGAACAGGGCCAGCATGCAACCGAGGATCGCCCGGCTCTGACGCAGGTCTTTCACGTAGTGGCCAAAGGTGAACACCAGCGCCACCGGAATCAGGATGATCGCGCCCAGCTCAAACAGGTTGGCCCAGGCAGTCGGGTCTTCGAACGGATGCGCCGAGTTGACGCCGAAGAAGCCACCACCGTTGGTGCCCAGTTGCTTGATCGCAATCTGGCTGGCAGCCGGGCCCAGTGGGATGACCTGGTCAACGCCCTGCATGGTGACCGCGTTCACATAGTGAGCGAAGGTTTGTGGCACGCCCTGCCAGACCAGGAACAACGCGAACACCAGGCACAACGGCAACAGGCCGTAGAGCGTGGCGCGAGTCATGTCGACCCAGAAGTTGCCCAAAGTCTTGGTGGATTTGCGACCGATCCCACGGCACAACGCGACCAGTACGGCGAGGCCGGTGGCGGCACTGACGAAGTTCTGCACGGTGAGGCCGACCATCTGACTGAGGTAGCTCAGGGACGCTTCACCGCTGTAGTTCTGCCAGTTGGTGTTGGTCATGAAACTGATGGCGGTGTTGAACGCCAGGGTCCATTCCTGACCCGGCAATTTCTGCGGGTTCAGCGGCAGGTATTCCTGGAACAGCAGGATCGCGAACAGCAGCACGAAACCGGCAAGGTTGAACGCCAGCAACGCCAGCGCGTATTTCTGCCAGCTCTGTTCCTGGTCTGCATCGACACCCGAAAGGCGATAGCACACGCGCTCGACCGGGCCGAACACCGGCGTGAGCCAGGTTCGCTGCCCTTCCATTACCTTGTAGTAGAACCGCCCCAGGGCCGGTGCCGGAATCAGCACCAAGGCAAAGAAGGCGATGATCAGCCAATAGTCATAACTGTGCATAGCCTGCTCCTAGTTCCGATCCGCGCGTAACAGCGCAACCAGCAGATAAATGAACAGCGCCACAGCCAACAGCAGTGACACCCCGTCCAGAACGCTCATGGAAGTTTCTCCGTCGTGCGGCGACTGCCGCGTGTAGGAGGATTGTCCGCAGGAGTGGCGTAAAGGAACGAGAGCGACGGTATGGGTGGGGCGTAAAGACGGCGTAAAGAGTGGGTTTATGCGGGGTTTACGGGGGTATGCACTTCAAATGTGGGAGCCGGGCTTGCCCGCGATAGCGTCAGACCAGACACCAACGCCCTCATCTGGTGCAGCGCTTGAAATGATTCAAACGCCAAACCGTTCCCTCGGCGACAGTTCGGCGCCTTTACGACACGGCTTTGGTTAATGGCATGTCCGCTGCAATGCCCTGAAACATTCCAAACCGTTCAGGGAGAGCTACACGATGAACACACAACTCAAACCCACCTTGGGCACTCTGCATTTGTGGGGCATCGCAGTCGGGCTGGTGATTTCCGGAGAGTATTTCGGCTGGAGCTATGGCTGGGGCGTGGCGGGAACATTGGGCTTCCTGGTGACCTCGTTGATGGTCGCCGCCATGTACACCTGCTTTATATTCAGTTTCACCGAGCTGACCACCGCGATTCCTCATGCTGGCGGCCCTTTTGCCTACAGCCGCCGGGCGTTCGGCGAGAAAGGTGGTTTGATTGCCGGGCTGGCGACGCTGATCGAGTTCGTCTTCGCCCCACCCGCGATCGCCCTGGCCATCGGCGCATACCTGAACGTGCAGTTTCCGGCCCTCGATCCGAAACATGCGGCCGTCGGCGCCTACATTGTGTTCATGGGCCTGAACATCCTCGGGGTGAAGCTCGCCGCCACCTTTGAATTGGTGGTCTGCGTGCTTGCCGTGGCCGAGTTGCTGGTGTTCATGGGCGTGGTCGCTCCCGCCTTCAGCTTCAGCAACTTCGCCCTCAACGGCTGGGCCGGCTCCGACACCTTCGGCGCACCGGCGATCGCCGGAATGTTTGCGGCCATACCCTTTGCCATCTGGTTCTTCCTCGCCATCGAAGGCGCCGCCATGGCCGCCGAAGAAGCGAAAGATCCCAAGCGCACCATTCCAAAGGCCTACATCAGCGGCATCCTCACCTTGGTAATCCTGGCGATGGGCGTGATGTTCTTTGCCGGCGGCGTCGGCGACTGGCGCACCCTGTCGAACATCAACGACCCGCTACCTCAAGCGATGAAAACCGTAGTCGGCGACAGCTCGGGCTGGCTGCACATGCTCGTGTGGATCGGCCTGTTCGGCCTGGTGGCCAGCTTCCACGGGATCATCCTCGGTTACTCCCGCCAATTCTTCGCCCTGGCGCGCGCGGGCTACCTGCCCTCCTTCCTCGCCAAACTGTCGCGCTTCCAGACGCCGCACCGGGCAATCATCGCCGGCGGCATCGTCGGCATCGCCGCCATCTACAGCGACGGGCTGATCAACCTGGGCGGCATGACCCTGACCGCCGCGATGATCACCATGGCGGTGTTCGGTGCCATCGTCATGTACATCATGAGCATGCTCAGCCTGTTCAAACTGCGCAAGACCGAACCGCTGCTGGAGCGGACCTTCCGCGCCCCGGGCTATCCAATCGTGCCGGGGATCGCGCTGGTACTGGCCGTGGTGTGCCTGGTGGCGATGGCGTGGTTCAACGCGCTGATCGGCCTGATCTTCCTGGGCTTCATGGTGGTGGGTTTTGTGTACTTCCAACTGACCGCGCAAGACCGCGCCGATGCACCGGCGGACGCTATGTTGACCGGGCTGTAAGGCTACCGGGGCAGAACGGGCCTACAATGAACTACTAAGAAAGCCCGTAACTCAAAGCAGCTATTACCGTGGGGAAATCCCCACGGTTTGCTGCCTCAAGGAGAGCCCTATGCCGTGGTATGCCTGGTTGATTTTAGTGGTCGCGATCGGTTCGATCGTCGGTGGTTTGTTGATGCTGCGAGACAGCGCCAACAAGGTTGAATTGACTGATGAACAACGTAAGCGCGTGGCAGAACGCAATGCCCAGGCGGACGCCAAGGATGCGCAGGATCGTTGAGGCTGAAGCGGCTCCCCGTTGAGCCGCACAATTTTGTAAACACCCGCGTATGCCCCGCCAAGCTTGGTTAATATGGCCTGATGTTTCGGAGGCCTTCCCATGCGCTATTCACAAGACCACAAAGCTCAAACCCACCAGCGCATCATCAAGGAGGCCTCGGTACGCTTTCGCCGCGACGGCATTGGCGCGACCGGTTTGCAGCCATTGATGAAAGCGTTGAACCTGACGCATGGCGGGTTTTATGCGCACTTCAGGTCAAAGGACGAGTTGGTGGAAAAGGCGTTGCAAGAGGCCGCAGCTCAACTGGATGAACATTGCAAAAAGCTGTTCAGCCAACAGCGACCGTTGGACGCGTTCATTGATAGCTACCTGTCGCAATGGCATCAGACATCACCTCATGAGGGGTGCCCGCTGCCCACGATGTCTTCCGAGCTGGGGTTGCGCGGGCAGAACAGCAGGACGACGGATGAGGTGCTTAACGCCCGGCTCAAGCAGGTCGAAGCGGCCCTTGATAGCCCGAATGCCCGCGAACAGGGCCTTGTGCTGATGTCGACGCTGGTGGGAGCGTTGGTGTTGGCAAGAAGTGTGGAGAGCGCCGAATTGGCCACGCGGATTCTTGATGTGGTGCGGGGGAGCTTGAAAGCGGGGTTCTGCGGCCAGAAGAAAGCCGGTCAATGACCGGCCTCCTCGCCTGCTTTTCAGATGTTCAATTGACCTCAAGCCTGTCGCGGTTCTTCTCCAGCAATGCCTTGCCGATACCTTTTACTTCCAGCAACTCATCTATCGCAGTGAAGGGCCCGTTGGTTTCGCGGTAAGCGACGATGGCCTTGGCTTTGGCTGCGCCAATGCCGAAGAGGTCCCGGCGCAGGGTTTCGGCGTCTGCGGAGTTGAGGCTGACCTTGGTGGTGTGGTCGACCTTGGTCATTTGTGTGGAAATGGAGGTTGGCGTTTCGGGTTTGGTGGAAGGTGCGGCAGTAGTGGCTAGGGAGAGGCTGGCAAGAAAGGCAAAGACAAAGGATGAGAAATAAGCTTTACGCATAGGTGACACTCCATGACATCGATAAGGGAAAAGCAGCTTTTCCGAAGCTGCTTTTCAAACTTAGGCGATGTTTGGGGAGAGTCAAAAATGGGTGAGTTACAGGGTGTGAGCTCAGGGCTCAAGACGACGCTGCTGGTAGATCCAGTCGACGATTTCACCGTCCGGGGAATAGCCGCTGACCGTTTCGCGCAGCAACTGACGCACACGCGTGTAGTCATCCTGTTCCACGGCGCTGAGCAGCTCCGTTAATCGGCCCTTCAACACCTCCCAGGGCAAGTAGTCTTCATTGGCACTCATAATCATCGGGTGCGGCGTCGTGACTACGTTGTCGCCGATCAACAGTTCCTCATAAAGTTTTTCGCCGGGACGCAGCCCCGTAAACTCAATGGAGATGTCACCTTGAAGATTTTTATCAGAGCGAATACTCAAGCCGGAAAGGTGCACCATCTTCTCGGCCAGCTCGACGATTTTCACCGGCTCGCCCATATCCAGAACAAATACGTCACCGCCCAGCCCCATGGAGCCCGCCTGGATAACCAATTGAGCGGCTTCAGGGATGCTCATGAAATACCGGGTAATCTTGGGGTGCGTAACCGTCAGCGGGCCACCGGATTTGATTTGCTTGTGGAACAACGGGATCACTGATCCTGATGAGCCCAGCACATTGCCGAACCGCACCATGGTAAAGCGGGTCTTGTTCACACGGGAAACATTCGAAGTCTCACCGAAAAGCACCGGAGCAATTTCACTGCTGAGCGCCTGCAGTGTCATTTCTGCGAGACGCTTGGTGCTTCCCATTACATTGGTGGGACGCACTGCCTTATCAGTAGAAATCAGCACGAAGTTCGCCACATTGGCGCGTAAAGAGGCTTGCGCGGCGCTCAGCGTGCCCATCACATTATTCAGCACGCCTTCAGCAATATTATGCTCGACCATCGGTACATGCTTGTAAGCCGCCGCATGGTAGACCGTGTTCACGCGCCAGGTTTTCATGACGTCAAAGAGCTTTTCCTGATTGCGCACAGAACCCAGGATTGGCAATAACTTAACTGAAAGCGACTCACGCACGATTCGCTGCTCAAGCTCTTGCAGGATGCTGTAGAGATTGAACTCGCTATGCTCATACAACAGCAGTGTCGTGGGTTGCAGCGTGAGAATCTGCCGGCAAAGCTCAGACCCGATTGAACCGCCCGCCCCGGTTATAAGAACCGACTGCTCCTTGATGCAATGTTCAAGCAGCTCGTCCTGAGGAGGGACAGAGTCACGGCCCAACAAGTCAGCAATATCAACTTCCTGGATATCATCGACTTTCACTCGCCCGCTGGCCAAATCCATAAAACCGGGCACGCTTTGCACATGGAGTGCGAACCCCTCCAGGAAGGTCAATATCTCCCGGCGGCGCCCACGATTGGCAGACGGAATGGCGAGAAGAATCTGCTGGGCACCGGTGACGTCAACCATCTGCTGGATATGCTTTGGCTTATAGACATGCAAGCCTGAAATCACACGATCGGCAATGCTGCTGTCATCATCAATAAAGGCGACAGGACGCAACAGCCTCCCCATGCGCAATGCAGCAACCAATTGATTACCGGCTGCCCCCGCACCATAGATGGCCACCTTCGGCAGTCCATCATCTCGATTGGTAAAAGGAACATGTTGCGCAGCCGCGAACCAGTCTCCCAGGAAATACTGGCGCATCGCGAGGCGTAGCCCCCCGATCATGACCATGCTCAACCACCAGTAATTGAAGATGACCGAGCGTGGAACAAACAACTGATGGTTGCCGCTCCAGTAAACCACCAGCGCGAGAATCAACGATGACAGGCTGACGGCCTTGATAATTGCGATCAGCGCATCGTTTCCAAAATAGCGCATGACTGCACGGTACATACCAAACCGTACAAACAGCGGAATAGCGATGACCGTGGCGCTCAGGAATAGCCATAGGTATTCAGTGAAAGGATTGATCAGCTCATCAATCCCCAAACGAACGACAAAGGCCATCCAAAGGGCAAACCAGACAAGAAAAACGTCGGTCACTACCTGGAAGGCACGTTTCTGCCGCCGCGTTAAACCCAGTAATAAGGTTCTCAACTTATCCATAACGCCTTGAAACACCTCTGTTACTCCTAAAGTACATCCGCCACCACCATGGATGATTCCAAGGGACCTCATACCATGATGATGGAAAACTCCATTTGACTGGCCCGCAGCTCAAATCCTTCTGCGTTGCAAACAAAGACGGGCATTCCTGACTGTCTAACTGATTACTCTTCGGTAGCCAACTGCATAACGGCCTTGAGCACCGAGCATGTCTTGTCGATCTCATGCTGCGTCAACGTCGGGTGCACGAGAAACATTACACTTGTTTCGCCGAGCTCCCGTGCTACCGGCAACCGGCTCGCCGGACGCCAGCCAGTATTGTCAAACGCCTTCTCCAGATAGACCTCGGAGCAGGAACCGGAAAATACCGGAACGTCTCGTGCCGAAATCTCCGCCAGAATACGATCACGATCCCATCCGGCCTTGAGAGCCTGAGGCTCGACAAACACGTAGCACTTATACGCCGCGTGAACACTGCCCTCAGGCATGATTGGCACACGCAAGCCTTTGAGTTGGCTGGCGCACTCCCATATCTGCCCGGCATTCGCCAGCCGGCTGGCCTGCCAGTCGGTCATGCGCTTGAGCTGAATCCGACCGATGACGGCCTGAACCTCGAGCATTCTCCAGTTCGTACCGAAGCTTTCATGCAACCAGCGAAAACCAGGAGGATGGTTACGTTCGTAGACAGCTTCCCAGCTTTTGCCATGATCCTTGAACGACCACATGTCCGACCACAACTTACGATCGTTGGTTGTGACCATTCCGCCCTCGCCACCTGTGGTCATGATCTTGTCCTGACAAAAGGACCAGGCAGAGATATGGCCAATTGACCCCACCGGGCGCCCCTTGTAACGGGCGCCATGGGCCTGGGCACAATCTTCGATCACTTTAAGGTCGAATTCCTCGGCCAGGGCCATGATCGGATCCATATCGCAAGGCCAGCCAGCCAAATGCACACAGATTACGGCCCGGGTGCGAGGAGTCAGTACAGCGCGGATAGTCTGCGCGTTGAAGTTTTGCGAATCGCGATCCACATCGGCAAAAACCGGAACAGCCCCGGCATTCACAATGCTCGAGACGGAAGCAAGAAACGTGCGTGAGGTGACAATCACTTCATCGCCAGCACCGATACCCAACGCCTTCAAGGCAAGGTCCAGGGCAACCGTTCCGTTAGCCAGGCCGATGGCGTATTCGGTGCCCGCCCATGCAGCGAACTCCTTCTCAAACTCACGCCCCTGTGTACCAGTCCAGTAGTTGACCTTATTGGACAGAATCACATCACGTACGGCGTCAGCTTCCTCTTCAGTAAAAGAAGGCCAAGGAGAAAATGGTGAATTCAACACAACCAGTACCCGTCAGTTTTCATTCGAAAATATGAAAGACTCGTCAATACGAGCCCCGTTGCAATTCGCTCAATCCGCTGTTCGCGCGGCGCCTATATTTCAAGAACCGTCCAGGCAAGGCGGCTCATGGCTTGGAACCTGTGAACTTCGGCGCGGTAGCTTCGCCTTCGGCACTGATACCGTCACGCACCAGAACTTTCTTGATTGTCAGGAAAATCACCTTCATATCCAGCCAAAAAGACTGATTGTCGACGTACCAGGTATCCAGCTTGAACTTTTCTTCCCATTCAATTGCGTTCCGACCGTTGATCTGCGCCCAACCGCTGACGCCAGGGCGAACCTCATGACGACGATATTGCTCGACGCTGTAGAGAGGCAAGTATTCCATCAGTAACGGTCGTGGACCTACCAGGCTCATATCGCCCTTGACCACATTCCACAATTCAGGCAATTCATCCAGGCTACTGGAGCGCAGAAAGCTGCCAAAGGCTGTCATGCGCTGGGAGTCCGGTAAAGGCTCACCATTTGCATCATGAGCATCTCGCATCGTACGGAACTTGATCATTTCGAAAGGCTTGCCGTTCCGACCTGGTCGTACCTGGCGAAACAAGACGGGAGAGCCCAACTTCTTGCGAATGTTCCAGGCAATAATTGCTATGACCGGCGAAAGCAGAATTAGTCCAAGCAACGACGCAAATAAATCAAATCCACGCTTGATCATCTAACACCACCCTCCAGCCAATCTACAAACCGGTCAGCCAATTTACGCCGGTCAAACTCTCTGACCGCCAATTCTCTGCCTCGTGCGCCCTTCGCCCGCAGCTCGTCACGGTCATCTGCCGCCTGTATCAAAGCATCTGCGAAAAGCGCAGCATCATCTGCAGGTACGACAAAACCGCAGTTCTCGGTGGAAATCATCTCGGCGAGCCAGCCCGGGTAGTTATTTAAAACAGGCAACCCTGACGCGATATAGTCGAAAAACTTGTTAGGCGACGTTCCGTAGTAAAAGGCCGGTACGTTTGCCAATATCTGCAGCCCCAGGTCCGCGCTGGCCATCAAACCGGACAACCGGGCCTTGTTCACCGGGGCATGAAATATCACATTGTCCAGCTGTTCTTCCGCTGCACGCTTCTGAAGCGCGGGCTTGAGCTTGCCCTGCCCGATCAAAACCAGCCGGATATCATCGCGCTTTCGCAGTTTAAGCTCTCGAGCCGCATCGAGCACCGCGTCCAGCTTGTTGGCCACTCCATGAGTACCCGCGAAGACCGCTACCAGATGGCTTTTATCCACTCCTGCCGGCAACCATGGCTCAGCAGGCGTGTTGAAAATATCAAGGTCACAACCGTTTGGGATCATTTCGATTCGGTCACGCGCCACACCGCGGTGCGCAATGCCATCCACAATACCTGGCGACAACCCGATGAGTCGGTGAGCCGAGCGATAACTCGCCCACTCAAGAAAAGACATGGCGGCAAGGATCAATGGATTACGAATGACGCCCATCGCTTTCGGCAGTTCGGGCCAGAGATCCCGGACCTCAAATACAAACGGCTTATTACGAAACCACCGGGCGAATATCCCGGGGATACCGGCTGTCAATGGCGTGGTGGTCGCGAAAACCAGATCGTAGCGCTCGGTTAGCGCAATCCCGATACTGCGCACTGCAAACTTTAAAAAGCTGAGCGCTCGAACGAACAGGCCATCGCTGTTGGAGTACGCCAGGTCAAATTCGATGATCTCGATACCGTCGACGGTACCTTTGCGTTTTCCACCAACGAAAGGGCTCTCCAGCCCCGTTTCGCCGCCACCATAGCTGCCACAGACCATGGTTACCTGGTGCCCTCTCGCAACCAGACGACGGGCCATCTCATAGGACCGGATTCCGATTGTTCCTTTCGGAGTAGAAAAATGCTGATGAAAATAAAGGACTTTCATGTCTACCAGTGATACTCCGTAGTCAAAACGCCCGCCGAAGTCACCTCAACCTCAAGCACCGGCACTTCAGTTTTTTGTAAGTAGTAACGAGACTCCCAACCCTGGACGAGCGCTCGTCGCACGATAGGCATGCTGCCTGCAACCGACAATCGATGGGAGCCGTTGGTCAGGACGTCGCCCTCAAGCCGCCAGTCCCCCGGCTGCAAACGCCAGCGTAGAACTGCACGATCCTTGAATCCGCTAAATTCATCCCTGACCAGCATGCCGGTATCGCTCAGGCTCACATGCCGCTTATGACGGACGCCGTTACCGTCGATATACGTGGCGCCGCAGGCGCTTGTTCCAGCCTGCTCAACCAGGCTTTCGACCTGGCGCGTACGCAACCACTCCCCGAACAGAAACCGGCTGAGCCTCGGCATCTGGTCTCGCCCATCAAATTGAAGGGTGTTGTGGCTGGCGGTACCCGGAAAATAACTCAGCCACTGGGCAGAGGTGTTGTAGCTGAAGGTACCTGCATCCCGGAGCAGGTTAATGCCTGCACGCCATAGATCCACATGCAGGGCATCGGCCTGGCTGGGGCGAAACCGGAAGCGCGGGTAGCGCAATACAGCGAAGGTTTGTTCACGCCGCAACAATGCATAACCACCCTGATCAAACAGCTGGCTACCTGGACGCTCCGCTACCGCCGATGGGCCGGGCAGCAGCAGCCATTGCAGTGGCAAATCCCATTCACCTGCCGCCTCATAGGCTCTCTTTCCGGCAAACAACGCCATGGACAACTGGACCGAAGGCCTGAAGTCGCGATAGTCCGTATCCGTCAGTGGCAGCAGCCGGGCACCATCATTTGCGCCAATGTTCGGAGCATCTCCAGTGTGCTCGTCGACCAACGAAAATAACCAATGCGCGGCTGTGCGAGCCCTGAGTTGGAACGTGGCGGAGAACGCCGGGAGCCCCAGCTTGTTTCTCCAGATTTCAACCATGGAAAATGTGTCGAGCATCACCCGATGATAATTGACGGAGTACTGGCTGAAACTGCCATCTTGCTCGATCAGCCGAGCGGCCCGGTTTTCGAGCCATTTGCGCCCCAATCGCTGCCAGCGTTCGCCCTCGGGGCAACCGCTTGAGGTCAACCAACTGCCGCCGACAAAAAGTGCAGCCGCCTCGGAAGTCCCGTGGTTATTGTCCTGAGCCATCGCATAGCTCAGCGTCGGCTCGATACGCTTGAGGTGCAGTCGGACCAGATCCACAAGCCCCGGCAACGGGTTGGCAAACTGTTCGACAATGACCGAACTCATCGCCAGGTGCAGGACACGAATGGACGCCTCCTGACCGCACTTCCAGTTCGGACCGCAATAGGGAGGATTGTTGACACACCAATCCGTCAACCAACCGTTTAACTGCGCCGTCCCTGAAGACCCGCCAACACAGGACTTCTGGGCAAAGACCAACGTCCAGTCAAATCGCGAAGCTTCCCAGATATTCTTGATATCACCGACAGCGGCATCAAAATCAGGAATCCGCCACCATTCCCGGCCGGGATCAGGCACTCGAACTCCATTCAGCGGATTCAAATGCCAGTCAGGGGGTGCGTCCGATACCGGGCACTCCCAGAACCCGAAATACCGGACCTGGGAATCCCATTGGGACGCACATGGCAACGAGCCGGCCTGCCTCGCACTTTCCGCAAAAAACGGGCCTTGAGGAATTTCAGCCCAAAGGCGTCGGACCGGGTTCAAGCCAGTCTTGACCCCGAGCCGATACGTCAATGCACGCGCCAGATTGCCAAAACCGAGAGCTATCGCAGTTTTGGCTTTAACAAGAAGAAGGCTCATTGCTCGCGCAGAATCCGGGCAACTTCAATGCTCACGCGCGCCACTTCGAAAATCTCATCGGAAGTGATCGGCGTGACCGCCCCGTTTTGCACCGCTGCCAGGAAAGCTGCAGCGCACTCGCTTTGCCCCTTGTTCTGTTTCCAGAGATTCAGCTTGCTGAAGCCCGGCCAGCCGAAACCCTTCAACTTGCGGAAGTTATCCAGTTGCAGGACGCGTCCGGCAGCGAAAACTTCAACTCGCTCTTTTGGAAAGCTTGAAGCGCCATTGGCCAGATAGAGGATGGTGCCGAAAGAGCCATCCTCAAACCCCAGGGTGATCGCCGCTTTATCTTCCGTAATGGCAACAGCAGGCGTATCGCCCATTCTGCGGGCCTGGATCGAAACAATTTTGCTGCCCGCGAGAAAACGCATCAGGTCGATGAAATGACACGCTTCGCCAATAATGCGCCCACCGCCGACTGACGGGTCCTGGGTCCAGTGATTTGCGGGAATCGCTCCGGCATTCATCGTCATGATGAAAGACTTGGGCTCTTTTACAGCCGAGAGCAACGCCTTCATCTTTTGCACCTGCGGCGAAAAGCGTCGATTGAACCCCACCATCAAATGTGGCTTGAGCCCTTGTTCGACAGCCTTTCGATAGGCCTCTTCAACCTTTGCCAGATCCTGGGCTTCAATTGCCAATGGCTTTTCGACGAACACATGTTTACCCGCCTCCAGCGCTTGCGCGACAAAACGGGCATGGCTGTCGTGCCGGGTGACAATTGCAACAGTGTTGATCGTGCTCTCGCCAAGCATCGCACTGATATCAGTCGAGGCTTGTGCAAATCCGGCCTTGCTGCCGTGTATTACACCGTTGATGCCACCGGCAGTCACAATCGTATGGAACTGAGCCCCTGCGGCCTTGAATGCCGGTATCAGCATTCTTGATGCATAGTTTCCTGCACCGATGAAGCCCACCACGGGTTTGACCGGGTCGAAACTGGCTACCGCACCAGGTGCCAGCACCACTTCCTTGATGTTTCGCTCGGTCTCTTCCGAGGTGTACTGAAGAATGATGCCCAGCGCCGAATTATCCGTCGTAAGCGTCTGATAGGCATCCGCGGCGTCTTCGAATGCAACCCGATGGGAGATCAACGAGTTGACCTCCAATTGGCCGCTGGCGAGCATGTCCAGGACGGCTTCGAAGTTGCGCTGCTCAGTCCAGCGAACGAAACCTATCGGGAAGTCGTTGCCTTGATCTTCGTAACTCGGATCGTAGCGCCCGGGCCCGTAAGAACATGAAACCTGGAATGTCAGTTCCTTCTCATAGAAGTCGGCTCGACTCAACTCAAGCCCGGTTACCCCTACCAGAACAATGCGCCCACGCTTACGGCACATGTGTGCCGCCTGGGTGACCGGGTCGGACGACTTGGTCGACGCCGTAATGATGACGCCATCCACCCCTCTTCCGCGGCTGAATGTCATTCCCGCCGAAACAACATCTTCGCCCTTGCCGGGGTTGCAGGTTTCGGCGCCATAACTGCGAGCCAATGCCAGCTTTTGCTCATCGAAGTCAACGGCAAGTACCCGGCAGCCTTGAGCCCGCAGGAGCTGGACCGTCATCAGTCCGATCAGGCCTACGCCGGTGACTACAAAGGTTTCCCCCAATGTCGGCTGAGCCAGACGAATGCCCTGCAAGCCGATGCTGGCAAGCACGGTAAACGAAGCGGCTTCGTCGCTGACCGAGTCCGGAATCAAGGCACACAGATTCTTGGGAATAACAACGATATCGGCATGAGGACCATTGGAAACCACACGGTCGCCCGGCTTGAACCCGGACACATCATTGCCCACGGCCCCCACAACACCCACGTTGCAGTATCCAAGCGGCAACGGCTGCGCAAGCTTCGAGCGTACGGCTTCCACCGTTGTCGCCAAGCCATCGGTCTGAACCTTTTGCAGAACCATGCGGACCTTGTCAGGTTGCTGGCGAGCTTTTTCCAACCAGTTGGCACGGCCAAACCCTACCAGCATGCGTTCCGTGCCGGCAGAAATCAGCGTATTGGTTGTATGGATCTTTAGCGTGCCACTACGAACGGCGGGAGCGGGTGCATTAACCAATGACGTCTCACCGCTAGCCATGTTCTGAACAACCTGCTTCATGCATTCACACCAATAAAGTTAAAAATTCACTCATCACTGAGAAACTTGTATAGAGCTATGTATCCTACCATCGGATAAGGCCGTGGCGTCGCCGCCCACTCAACCGTCGAGGGCGAAATCGCCGTCCAGATACTGTTTGCACCAGAGTTCCATGCAAACGATGCCAAACAACGTATAAGCAGCGTCTATCCGGCCTGAACGATCTGCTTCGACCAGATGCGCCACCGCTTTGGGATCGAATATCCCCCTTTTCAGCAGGGATGCAGGAGAAAGCACCTCATCGACCAAAGGCTTCAGGCGTCCTTGCAACCAGTTGCGAAGCGGTACACCGAAGCCCGTCTTGGGCCGGTAGATGACGTCGTGAGGCAGATAGGGTTCCATGGCCTTCTTGAAAATCCATTTCCCTTCCCGGCCTTTTTGCTTGATATCCGATGGCAGTGAGCCAGCCAGGCGGACCAGGTCAAGATCCAGCAGCGGCACACGCACTTCAACGCCCGTCGCCATACCCATCTTGTCGGTGTAGTTGAGATTGTGATCGGTGAGAAAATGCTTGCACTCCAGGGTGAGCATTTTATCAAGGGGCGTGGCATCCGAAGGCAGCCGCGAAAGTGTTTCTCGCATCGGCGCAAACAGATCATCGGCCGCCAGCTGGCGTCGCAAGTCTGGCGCCAACAGGCCATACGCCTGTTCAGGTTCAAGCCAGAGGAAATAACTGATCAAGCGATCATCAGCAGGCAAGTCCGCATAGCGAAAAGCCTTCCCGAGACGACGAGACAGCGGAGAGGATGCAGGAAGCAGGTTTGAACTGCTGGCCAAAACCGAACGCAGCGGTCGAGGCATTCCGCCCCACCAACGCTCTTGCGCCAACGCGAAATGACGACGATAGCCCGTGAAAATGTCATCTCCCCCGGCACCCGACAGCAGAACCTTGATGCCGTTCTGGCTTGCCAGTTCCGAGATGAACAACGCATTCAGCGCCGCCGGATCCGGCGTAGGTTCATCGAGCAGATAAACCATTTCAGGCAGACGATCCATCATCTCATCGCCGACGCCTACGACATGCAGGTCGACATCCAGATGCTTGGCAACGCGCTGTGCGTACGGAAGGTCATCGGCGAACCCCTCGTTCGCAGTGGAGCCGTTGTCTACACGGATACTGAAGCACTGCAACCGCCCCTTATCGCGCATTTCCTGCGCTGCAAACGCGACGATGGCACTGGAGTCCAAGCCGCCTGACAAGAATGAACCCAAGGGTACGTCAGACACCAACTGACGCTGGACGGCAGTCCTGACGGCATCGGCGACATCAACAGCGACATCAGCAACCGTTTTCGTCAGGGGTTTCTCGGAAATCGGCAGTTCGTAGTAAAACCAGCTCTTCTCGATATGCCCATTACGGACGCATAACGCTTGGCCAGGTAAAACCTTTTTGATATCCCGCACGATCGTCCGATCACCCGGCGACCAGAGAAAACCAAGATGCGCGAGTACGGCTTGCGGGTCGATTTCAGTTTTACTGAAGCCGCCTCGGATCAAGCCCTTCATTTCACTTGAAAATGCAAAACAACCATCACTGGAATGGATATAGAGGGGTTTGACGCCCATCTGATCTCGAGCCACCCAAAGCGTTTCAGTGTCGCGTTCCCAGAATACGACCGCGAAAATCCCGTTCAAGCGGTTTAAACACTCAATCCCATAACGACAGAACAGTGCGAGCAATACTTCGGAGTCGGACTGGCTGGAAAAATGATCACCCGCCGCTTCGAGATGAGCCCTTAACTCCCGAAAGTTATAGATTTCACCGTTAAACACCATGACCACTCGCCCATCGGCAGAGACCATGGGTTGGTGACCGGCGGAAGTGGTATCGAGAATGGAAAGGCGCACCTGGCCCAACCATACACCAACGTCGGTATCGGCCCAGACGCCTTGATCATCAGGCCCACGACGTCGAATAAACGAAAGCGCTGAAGAGAAGTCAATAGATTCCCGCGTTCCGTTGTGAATGTAGCCCAAAATTCCGCACATATCAGTTTCTCTAGATTGGGTTATTGACTGGCTCTTCGCGCTTTGAGCTCAAGAATAAAAAAGGAAGCGATATAGACGCCATGAGAAGAACGACCGAAGCCAGTTCCCCACGAAAAAAATGAAGCATGGATGCGACTGCCAATGCATAGATACCCAATGCTCTATCACTTTTAGGGTTATAGACGACTGCGCCATAAAGCCGCCCACCTATAAGCCCGATAAAAAAGCCGCCGAACAATACGCCTAAGGTGCCAAAATTCATATAAATCTCGCCAAATATGCCCGGCGGCAATGTCGTTCCTTCCGTGAGCCATTTATCTGGCCAAAAAGCACTTGTAAATACGCCGGCAGTGGTAAGCGGCTTGTCAGGAAAAAGCCCCGAAGGTAACAAGATCAATACGACCATCAGCAGCATTGAACCGTTTTGCCACTCTAGCTTCTGTGGCATAGCGTCTATGAGCACGGTCATTGTTTGCAACTGCATCAGATTACCCGTGAACTGTATCGCTAAAAAATGAACAAACGATAAAAAGACACCTTGATTTTCGTCGACAAAATAAAACTTACCTGTTGCGAGATACTCTTGCTTAAACAAGTGGTAAGCCATCAGAGAAACAAACATTACTGCGCCGAGCACAGCACCTTTTACGAGGTTGACACGCTTGACACGATAGTGCCGGACTATAATCAACGACAATATGATAATGAAGATTGTTGACTTCTGCCCTTGAAGCGCGCAAATAAATAACCCGCCCAAAAAGTACAGCCAGAAACAAAAACGCTCGGCACGTGATTTTTTTCCACTACGCGTCAAACGTATGAACCAGGCTAGCGAGACAGAAAGCATCAGGTTTTCCAGAAGAAACAGGCCGTTTAACCCTGCAAACGCCCTTATCCGATCACTGGCGCCATGAAGCAAACCGGATATCCCCCCCAGAATAAAAAGGATAGTTAAAAATCCTAGCAACGCCACCAAGGTAAATATAACTGCCCTTTGAAAAAAAATCCTTGAGCTTACGATTTTGCGAGTTCTACCGGGAAAACTAAGATAAGTTTTTCGCCCCAGCCAGCACCCCATCAAAACGAAAATCAACGTCCCGGCATACAGTAAAACTGCATAACCTATAGAGCTGTCCTTATCGAAAAAAGGATACTCCCAATATTGAGTAAACCCGTCAAACCCCATGATAAAGGGATACAGAGGGACGATGACACCTGCGAACCATATAACCAGAAAGAAAAAACCAAAACTAAAACAATCGAAAACCCCTTTCCCTGGTTTGGGTAACAAGCCCTCTTGCTCTGTATATTTATTTTCCAACGTTTTCACCTCTTGGATCATAATTCAGCGAGGCGGGCTCTCACCGCAACCAGGAGAAGTACTGAGGATAACGCAGCACCAACGAAATATCCCAGGACTCCAGACCAAGCACCCAAAATGGGGATACCTACGTATAGAATCAAAAAAACAAACAAGCCTTCGACGATATTGGTTTTGAGGCTCAAACCAAAAATACGCAACGCGACCAGTAGCGTACCGCTCGTAAGTGCAACGGCCTTCAACGGCAGGGTCAATGCCAGCACAATTACATAGATGGCGGTCTGCTTATAAGCACCACCAACAAACAACGCCCACACTGTAGAGACTGAAATTAGCAACAGTGCAACCGTAGACGAAATCTTCAACATGCTTTTGGAAAGTGCGTGATACCTGTCGCGGAGCTCACTTTTATTATTGATTACTTCTACCAAGTCCGGCAACGCCCTTTGCGCAATTATTGCCAACGGAAGTAAACCAAGTATGAGACTCAATATGGCAATACCAAAAAATCCAATTTCATCAGCTTTTACATGATAGGCGGTCAACATCAAAACAGGCAAACTGTCCACTAACAAACGAACAAATAGACCTGCATTGTTAATCGCCCCGGACTTGGCACTAGCCACCAATCCGCTGCGATTCACACAACGGAAATCCAACGCCAGCACAATATGAGCTCGTAGCTTCCACCATATCGCAGCAAGACAGGAAAACTCTCCAATGTAACGAGCGACCATCCACCCTTTGATGCCAAACAGTTTCGTCAATACAACATGCATAATAACGCCAATGGACGTAACCAGCATCAGCACGAAATAGATTTCGCGCATTGCCTTCGCACCTTGGGCAAATCCCGTAGTCACACGAAGCAGATTAGTTAGCAGGACCAGGCCACAGGCATTAAAAACATATGAACTGATCACTGAAGTGAATAAAAACTCATGCGCTATATATACCCCTGAGATCACTACACCTGAAGCCATCGCAACTAACAAAAAAACCTGGCGAAGCACTTCACTTTGGTGAAAAACACCATTGCTCGCCGCGGTGTCGCGGATAGCGATACTCTGCATGCCCAAGCTGCCCGCAAGTACCACCAGTGCGATAATTGTTTCCAGCGAGCGCACCGTACCGACCACTGAAGGATCAACCCAAGGCGTGATTAAAAACTGACTTATTATTACGCCACCCTGAATACAGGCCGTAATAACAATAAGCTGCAAAAGCTTTGAGTTCTCAAACATGCCGATCAGACGATTCAACACACGGTACCGCCATCAACCTTTATAAATATTCTCAACGACGCTCTCATTTATTTCACCGGTGATAAGGAATCCAGAACACTCTTAAGCGCCACACGACGGGCCGCGATGGAATAATTCGAGGAAATCCACTGATGCCTGGCTTTGGCGTCTTCAGCACAAACCGGTGTCGCCACAACTGCCGCCATGGCCGCTGCAATTTCCTCCTGGCTATCTGGCTGAACCCAGTAAGCGAAGTCGCCTGCGACTTCCGGCACCGCGCCCCGTGGCGAGGTGATTACCCGCGCGCCACACGCCAGCGCTTCGCCGATCGCATGTCCAAAACCTTCATAGAGTGTCGGTTGAACATAAGCCAGGCAATTCCTGTAATGATGCAATTTCTCCTCATCGGAAATCATCCCGACAAACTCCACCTTGTCTGCTACACCCAGGCGCTGCGCCAAATCTTTTAGTTCCTGCAGGTAATCGCCGTGCTTACCAGCAACGACAAGTCGAAGATGACTTGAATGAGACGAAACTTTTGCGAACGCTTCTATCGTCGGAATGAGTCCCTTACGAATGGCGTTTGTACGACTTGTCCAGGTCACTGTAAAAAAATAATCCGATTCGACCGCTGAAAGCTCGCCAGGAGAATAGTAATCCGTATCAATCGCCAGCGTCGCGTACACCGGGTTCCTAACCGGCAGGTTAGATGTAACCTCTTCACACTCGGAGCGTGAGATAAACAAGTTTCGATCGGCTAATAACAACGAGGTGCGCAGTACCGCCTTCTGCCATAATGGGCGATCCAGATAGCAAAGACCCGGAATTTCCTTCCTGCAGGTGGAGTAGTCAAAAGCGCCAGTTACGATCACCGGACGACGACGTAGCTTTCCGGCGAGCAACGGAAATGGTGAATGCCCCCACCACCAGCAAAAATAGAGATCGGCCTTCCAATCTAGAGTGCCCGGCGTCCCAGACAGAACGACTTCGTGTCCGAGCTCCTTGAGAATTCGAATATCAACCCGATAAAACTCAACTTTATCAAACATCTCGCGCCAATTAGCGTGAGCGGACATATTAGCAAAAAAACATATACGCACAGTGCACCAACCCGTTACTTGCCAACCGTATTAAACACGTGCCTTCTGCTGATACATTGACAGCAATGTATCGTGCAAACTAGGCACATTAATTTCACCTACCACATCAAAGAGCTTGGCCGGACTACCATAAAGCTCTTTAACTTCATCTTCCCTGACAAAGGCAGGATCAACTGTTATCGTTGGCCGATAACCTGCAATCTGTTCCATTTCATCAATCACGCTCAGTAAGGAAATGCTGCGCCCCGAGCAGATATTTATAAACTCACCACGTTGATTGGACGTCAACAGCCTTGAATAGGCCTCCACCACAAAACCGACATCAGACAAGTCGCGGGATACATCCAGATTGCCCAATCTGAGCTCCTTTTCTCCACGGGCAAATGCGCCCACGATCTTGGAGAAAACGAATGACTCCGACTGGCCGGGTCCAGTGTAATTGAATGGCCGTACCACCAATATAGGCATACGAGAAAACCACTTGCGGACAAGGGCCTCCATCGTCAGCTTGCTCAGTGCGTAATGATTAACGGGCTGCGGTTCACTGCTTTCTGAAATAGGCGATGAAATAGCGTTCCCGTAAATGTTTGCACTGCTCGCAATGATGATTTTTTCAACGACCACCTCAGCCTCCTTAATCGCATTAAGAAGGCTTTCTGTACCCAATACATTGACTCGGTAATATGACAAGGCATCGCTGCTGGTGACATGCGCCAGCGCGGCCAAGTGAATAACATGGGTGGGCTGAACCTGTTTTATCCAACCACTGAGTCGCGCCGTGTCATTCAGGTCCGCATCCAAGTGGTCAAACTCACAGGCCAGGCGCTCCCCACCAAGGCCGGCAACCCGCCAGCCGGCCTTGGTGAGGCTTTGCGCCAAATGCTTTCCAGTAAAACCCGAGAGCCCTGTAATCAGTACTGTCCGATCTTTACTTTGAAGTGCCATTGCGAACCCTTCTCAAGTCAGCTTCAACCATCAGCTGGCACAGTTGCTCCAGCGTCGTTTCTGGTTTCCAGCCTAACCGCTCTTTTGCAAACGAAGCGTCGCCAATCAACAACTCGACTTCCGCGGGTCGATAGAAGCGTGGGTTAACTTTTACCCGGGTGATGCCGGTACGACGGTCAACGCCGAATTCGTTCTCGCCACTTCCAGACCAATCGATATCAACCCCTACGGCCTTGAAGCTCATGGCAACAAAATCACGAACGGTTTCAGTACGGTTAGTAGCAAGCACAAATGTTTCCGGTGTGTCGATCTGCAACATCCGGTGCATGCCATCTACATACTCTTTAGCGAAACCCCAGTCTCGCTTGGCATCCATGTTTCCGAGTTCCAGCACTTGCTGCTCGCCCATTTCGATGCTGGCAACAGCATCGGTAATTTTACGAGTAACAAACTCTTTTCCTCGCAGCGGAGACTCATGATTGAACAGAATGCCGCTGGTGGCAAAAATATCATATGATTCGCGATAGTTGATGGTTGTCCAATGCGCAAACAACTTCGCAACACCATAAGGGCTGCGTGGGTAGAAAGGCGTGCTTTCAGATTGAGGAACAGCCTGTACCAGCCCAAACATTTCAGATGTCGAAGCTTGATAGAAACGAATCTTCGGATTTACTATTCGGATCGCTTCGAGCAAATTAAGCGCACCGACTCCGGTAATCTGCGCGGTAGTAATTGGCTGATCGAAGGAAACGCCTACGAAGCTTTGAGCCGCCAGGTTATAAACCTCGTCCGGGGCGCAATTCTGAATTAAACGAATAGTTCCGGAGAGATCAGTCAAATCAAATTCGACAAGATGAAGATCATCATGCCCAAAAACACCAAGTTCCTCTAATCGCCAGAAACTTACAGAACTTGTGCGGCGATAGGCGCCATAGACCTTATAACCCTTGGACAGCAGCAGTTCGACAAGGTAAGCCCCATCCTGACCTGTAACACCAGTAACCAGCGCATGCTTCTGCATCTGTACAACTCCTAAAAATTTAAGCCTTAAACACGTCCATAGGTATCGTCAAATCGAACAATATCATCCTCACCCAAGTACGTTCCCGACTGCACCTCTATGATCTCAAGAGGAATGGTGCCAGGATTGGAAAGGCGATGAACATGGCCAATAGGGATATATGTACTCTGGTTTTCGTTCAGCTGGAAAACACGATCTTCACAGGTGACTTCAGCGGTGCCAGACACAACAATCCAATGCTCCGCCCGATGGTAATGCTTCTGCAAACTCAAGGTTGCTTTCGGCTTCACCAATATCCGCTTCACCTGAAAGCGTGAGCCCGAATCTATGCTGTCGTACCAGCCCCACGGGCGATGAACACGACGATGAAGCTTTGATTCTGGCCTGGCCTTGATATTCAACGCTTCGACAATAGCCTTCACACCCTGGCTACGATCTTTATCCGCAACCAATACGGCATCAGGCGTCTCGACGATAACAATATTTTCAAGCCCCACGGCCGTTACCAAACGGTGAGAGGCGTAAACCAATGTATTGGAGCTGGAGTCTATTATTACGTCGCCATGGGTAGCGTTTTGTTTTTCGTCCTTTTCACTCGAACGCCAAACAGCATCCCATGCTCCCAGGTCAGACCAACCGGCATCCATCGTGAGCATTTTCAACGTCAGGCCAGCTGAAGGCGTTTTCGCGCAATGCTCGATCACGGCATAGTCAATCGACTCAGGCGGTATCAGGGAAAACGCGTCAAGTTGTGGTCGAATAAACCCATTATCTTCAACTCGGCCCTTCCACGCGGCCTCAGTGGCATCGAAGATGTCACTTCTGAACGCGCCCAGTGCTTTCAACCAGACTGACGCGCGCAGCACAAAAATACCGCTATTCCAGAAATAGCTTCCATCTTCCAGGTATTTTTCTGCGGTTGTCCGCTCAGGCTTTTCAACAAACGCATCCACCCTCTTGACGGTAGAGGGATCTGCCGAGTGGATATAACCATAACCCGTCTCAGGGCGATCAGGCGTAATTCCCAAGATCACAATGCTGCCGTCTTTCGCAACATCGACCGCTTTACTGACCGTGTCAGTAAAAGCTTGAATATCGAGAATCATCTGGTCGGCCGGGACAACGACCAGAACCGGGTCAATCTCCTCTCCCACCTCATCGCGCGCATAAAACGCCGCCAACGTAAGCGCAGGGGCCGTATTGCGTCCTACCGGTTCAAGAATGACAACAGCTTTAGAAACGTTCATTTCCCGGATCTGGTCGAGACACAGGAAACGATGCTCATCGTTGGCAACGATGCATGGAGCCAATAAATCCGAGCCTTGACCGTCAATCTTCAACAGTCGGGCAATCGCCT
The DNA here is from genome assembly GCF_013385475.1 of Pseudomonas sp. G5001. Taxonomy (NCBI): domain Bacteria; kingdom Pseudomonadati; phylum Pseudomonadota; class Gammaproteobacteria; order Pseudomonadales; family Pseudomonadaceae; genus Pseudomonas; species Pseudomonas sp. G5001. The sequence goes on along the minus strand of NZ_JACAPZ010000026.1, from coordinate 195,137 downwards.
GCTGAAACAACGTCTCCCGCCCCGAAATTGCCAGAAACTGCTTCGGGTAAAGAGTTCTGCTAAGCGGCCAGAGTCTCGTTCCCGAGCCTCCAGACATAATAACCGGAAGAATTTTCATACAAGCCAGATTCCCCGGGTATCAACAATCCGGCGACCCTCGAGAAGTGAAGAAGGAACACTTTTGAATGGCTTGTGATCCACCAGTAACAACAAGACATCCGCGCGCTCAAACGCTTCTTCTATTGTGCACAACTCAGCGTTCGGCAACGTCGCAGGCAGAGAATCAATATTAGGTTCTACGACAATAACCTTCCCGGCGTGCCGGCTTGAGATATTTTTCGTAATTTCCAGAGATGGACTTTCCCGCAGGTCGTCAATATCAGGCTTGAATGCCAGGCCGAAGCACGCGATAACAATGTCTTTTTCCGACTTCCCGGGGTGACCCGACAGATGATCGGCCACAGCAGCATCAACTTTCTCCATAACCCACGACGGTTTTGAGTCATTGACTTCACGTGCAGTTTGGATCAGTTTCGCCTGGCCTTCAGCCTGACTCACGATGAACCAAGGGTCGACGGCGATGCAATGCCCACCCACGCCAGGTCCTGGTTGGAGGATATTGACGCGAGGGTGCCGGTTGGCGAGCTTGATAAGCTCCCACACATCGACATCGAACTTATCGCATATCATCGACAATTCGTTCGCGAAGGCAATATTCACATCGCGAAAGCTGTTCTCGGTCAACTTGCACATTTCTGCTGTTCGGGCGTTGGTGATAATGCACTCGCCCTCTACAAACAATTTATACAGACGTGTGGCGGCTTCTGAGCACTTGGGGGTCATCCCGCCGATGACGCGATCATTCTGTACCAACTCGCGCAACACGTGACCGGGAAGCACGCGCTCAGGGCAGTGAGCCACGCGAATGTCCGACGCCTCGCCATGGGTCTGCGGGAACGTCAGATCAGGGCGTGCTTCAGCCAGCCATGCCGACATCTTTTCGGTCGCACCCACGGGAGAAGTGGACTCGAGGATGACCAGATCACCCTTTTTCAATACTGGCGCAATGGATTTGCTTGCGGACTCAATGTAAGAAAGGTCCGGAGCATGACCATCCTTGAAAGGAGTGGGCACCGCAATCAAGAAGGCGTCCGCCGGCTCAGGTCGTGTACTGGCACGCAGATACCCCTCGGTCACGGCCGCGTGCACGACTATGTCCAAATCAGGCTCAACGATATGAATCTGTCCGCCGTTGATCGTATCGACGGCCTTTTGATTAACGTCGACACCAATGACCTTTAACTTTCGCGCAGCAAAAACGGCTGCGGTTGGCAAACCTATATAGCCCAAACCAATTACAGAAATAGTGGAAAAATCCATGACCAAACCTTAATTTTTGAAAGTGGCTAGAGCATTAACAATACGCATGCAGGCGTGACCGTCACCATAAGGATTATGAGCAACGCTCATCTCCTCGTAAGCCTTTTGATCAAGTAAAAGCTCACGCAAGTGGTGAACTATCTTCTCCTTCTCTGTACCGACCAATCTGACGGTACCCGCCTCAATCGCCTCAGGCCGCTCGGTAGTGTCCCGCATGACCAGCACGGGCTTGCCCAAAGAAGGTGCCTCTTCCTGCACACCACCGGAGTCCGTCAGAATCAAGTACGACCGATTCATCAAATAGACAAAAGGTAGATAATCCAATGGTTCGATGAGGTGAATATTTTTTATACCAGCCAACAAACGGTTGACCGGTTCACGGACATTTGGATTCAAATGAACGGGGTACACGATCTCCACGTCATCAAACTCATGGGCAATCGAAGCCAACGAACTGCAGATCCTTTCGAATCCATCGCCGAAGCTTTCACGCCGATGCCCTGTCACAAGGATGACGCGGCGTTGAGCAGGTAAAAATGCGAACTGCTCGGAGAACTTCTGTTTTAACTGGTCATTGGTCTCGAGCTTCTGTACGACCTCAAGCAGAGCGTCGATTACAGTATTCCCAGTCACATGAATCGCGTCAGGTGACACCCCTTCACGCAGTAAATTCTGTTGCGATCGTTCAGTAGGAGCGAAGTGAAGAAGCGCGAGTGCTCCCGTCAACTTTCGATTGGCCTCTTCCGGCCAGGGAGAATATAAATTTCCGGTGCGAAGCCCAGCTTCGATATGAGCCACAGGAATTTGCTGATAGTACGCCGCCAATGTAGTTGCAAAGGTCGTAGCGGTATCACCATGCACCAAGACAATATCCGGCCGATAAGTCCGGAAGACCTCTTTCATTCCCTGAAGAATACCAGTTGTCACGTCGGTAAGGTCTTGACCCGACTTCATGATATTAAGATCAAAGTCAGGTTCAAGTTTAAATAACTCTAACACTTGATCCAGCATTTCACGGTGTTGACCCGTGACGCAGATTTTGGCCTCAAAACGCTCATCTGCATTCAACGCTAAAGCTAATGGAGCCATTTTTATAGCTTCCGGTCGCGTACCGAAAACACTCAAGATCTTTAAAGTCATTAGATTACCAACGATTCCATATCATTATTTAGTCAGAGAATCAGTCTGGAAACCAGCAACGCTGCCATGCCCCTGCCTGACCTACCGATTACGCGCAAGCGAGTTTTCGCCGCTCCAACTGCAACCGCCTCTGCTTTGCAGCGCAGCATATCATCAACAAGCGTGCCAACATAACGCCTGGCTGGCTCAACCACACGCCCCATGAGACCCCATCATCCCCCACTCAGTTCAGGACAGGACAAGGTTTTACCGCACCATTGCGGTGAGTCGCTTCACCGCAATGGTGCGTCGCAACCTCTCATTGAAATTGGGCTTTTGGTTATTGCCCCACAGGAACCCGACTTATCCGAGATCGCAATTGGGCCCACGCCCGACTGTGCCATGCAGCTCGTTGCTAATCGCCAGCGCACTCTGCACGACCGACCTGGCCGAACGGGACGCCCTTATCAAATTCCGAACCAATACTAGCCATAAGCCATTAACCTGGAGACCGCACATAAAAATCCACATCAAACCGTATTAGGCGGTGCACCATCAACTATTAAACCAACAATACAAACCTGTGCAGGACGCTTGACGCCCGCACAAGTAAACAAAGATCAAATGCCGAAACGCCATGAAGACTCGACGCAAAGTCTTAGTAACTTTTGATAGCCGAGAAACCACCCAGGAATGCCCCTCGGCGGTTCACAGTTGCGCAAGCACGTAATGCAGGTTCCGTATGAAAGCAAGAAATACGGCCCCGAGGGGAAAACGCGTGAAGCCAAAAGCTTCACGGCCTTGGAGTTATTTTCGGTTTAACTTATTGCCAGGCTCTTGTTGCCGATCCAACTGAGCGACCGAATGGAGAAGTGAGCCTGCCGGCTCGTGCCCATCGCGTTCTGCATTGTCGCGAACAGCACGTAACCCCTGCCTGACCAACGCAATACCAATCGCGACAATCGCCCCCAGGAGCAGGCCAAGAAAAATGATCAATGGACGATTCGGACTCGACGGAACCAACGGCTCAAGGGCCTGCTGGTCAATACTCACCAGCCGCAGCTTCGCCAGGTCGATATTCAGGCTACTCAAACGGAAAATTTCTGTTCTCAACGGTTGAACGCCCGCAAGAAAGATATCTTCATTTTTTCGAGCATCCAGGACCTCAATCTCTCGGTTGGATGCGAGCAACTGAAGTTCCTTGGCGATTTGAGCGATGCGCGACTCGGTAAAATCATCCGACTTGCGTGACTGCAATGCAGCAAGCTCAGCCTTAAGCGCATCTACCCCCATAAAATAAAGTGGGATCTGCTGGTTGTTCACCTCCGTACGCATCACGCTACCAGCGTTCGTCACGGCCGATTCACCAAGTGAAGAAGGCGTAGCCGGCTTTTGAATGCCCAGGGAACGGGCAATCCCTATAGCCTCATTCAGCTGAGCAATACGGTCGCTACGCAAGGTTTTCAACTGCGAACGCAGCGCCTTCAACTCATCCTGCAATTGCGCGCGTTTCAACGAGTCAGCTTCTCGCAATGACGCTATTTTGGCTTCTTTTTCAATATCGTAGTTTGAGCGAGCCGAATCGAGCTTGCCTTTAAGCTCCCTCAAACGGTTTTTAACGATCACATTCAAATCAGCCGTGACGCGTTCGCGCTCACTTTCGATAGCGTAGTCGACAAAGCCATTAAGAATAGAGACGCCGTCGACGCCTTTCGGATACATCATCTCGAGCTTGATGTAGGAACTCAGCGAGTTTTTCTTATCTGCATCAGGAAGAATCAAACGAATAGAGTCATGATTGAACTCCTGAAAACTCTGCTCCAGAGTCTGCCCAGGACGAACAAATTTCTCGAAAAGCTTCTGATTTTTCTTGAAATAGCTCAGGCGCGTATCATAAGAGTCGAGCGCTGCGCCCACTTTGAGGAGCGCGTCAGCCGGAGGAAGCTGATATATCTCTGTTCGATTTAGCGCATCCAAATCATTAATCGCCGCAGGCCGCAAAACCGTGCTGACCTTATATACAGGGGCAGCTAAAAATGCGTAGGACGCCGCAATCAATCCCGCCCCGAGAGTGACGAAAAGCAGAAGTTTTTTTTGTTGCCAGACAGACGCGAAAAGTCGCACAAAATCAATTTCGTCGGACGATCGAACCGGGGGAGCACGGAAGCTACTACTCACAACAAAAACCTGCCTTCAAAGAGAAACTGCGGGCTCGTTATGCAGACAAGATTGTGTATTTTTATTTTAGTTATATGGCCGAAAAAACCCAGCGTCGCTGCCGGACTTTAGCGCACAAAATGCCTGTTATCGAGAACAGATTCCATTTTGCCATCTCACTGACATATTACAAGTCTTGACATATCTGTAGGAGCCTTCCTACACAGATAGGGGCAACCCTTATATAGGCCGTCCGAAAAGGGCAGAAAAGCAAATTTCGTAGCCGCGAAACAATAGTCAGTGGTATCGCCGGACTTACCACATGCCGATCACTCGACGTAACCGATGCGCACCGCACCAGAAAAATCCGACGAACGGCTCGCGAGTGACACAATAACCATTGAGCCTCTACCCACGCCTTGCGGGCATGGACTTTTGACGTCGGCCCCACCCAACGATGACACTAAACAGTGGTCCCAGCAGCATTCCAATTATCAAGGCCACGACCACAAACACCGACACCGGCATCTGCCCGGTCACCCAGCCCAGGAATGAAAGAGACGCGCCCTGCTGGTTTTCCAGCACGAACCCCAACACTGCCAGCACGACAATTAGCATAGCCAGCACCAGAACAACGCGCTTAACCCCACGCATAACCTTCTCCTACCCCAAAAACACTCAGACGCTTTCTTCTTCGTCTTCGTTCACCCGATCGCGCAATTCCTTGCCCGGCTTGAAATGAGGCACGAACTTGCCATCGAGGCTGACGGACTGCCCGGTTTTTGGGTTGCGACCCACACGAGGCGCACGATAGTGCAGCGAGAAGCTACCAAACCCACGAATTTCAATCCGATCGCCGGTAGCCAGACATTGGGACATCTGCTCAAGCATGGTCTTGATGGCCAGCTCCACATCCTTGGATGAGAGCAGCCCTTGATGGGTGACAATTCGTTCGATCAACTCCGACTTCGTCATATTTTTCCCTTCTTTTTCAAGCAGCTAGGAAAAGCGCTTCGAAGGTTTTAGCATGACCGGAGGAATTTGAACAGCCCATGTATTGACTTATATTCAAAGACTTGGGGTGCAACTCGAAGAGAGTTGGCATTGCGCACCACGACAGCCAGCTCTCGCTCAGTCTCACTGGAGGCACTCCAGCGCGATCGCTGCCAGATAGAGCCTATAAGCGCGAACGCGCTGCCAGCGCGACGACGGCGCTCCAACCGCAGAACACCAAGGCGACGTTGCGCACAACACTAAATCCCAGGCACAAAAAAGGGCGACCGAAGTCGCCCTTTTTCTATGGTCTGACAGAACTTAGTTCTGCTTTTCCATTTGTGCACGCAGCAGGTCGCCCAGAGTGGTAGGACCAGCAGAAGGCTCAGAGGTAGCTGGCTTGTCGCGCAGGCTCTGGATGGCTTCTTTCTCTTCAGCATCGTCTTTCGACTTGATGGAGAGCTGGATTACGCGGCTCTTGCGGTCAACGCTGATGATCTTGGCTTCTACTTCTTCGCCTTCTTTCAGAACGTTGCGCGCGTCTTCAACGCGGTCACGGCTGATTTCGGAGGCTTTCAGAGTCGCTTCGATATCGTCGGCCAGAGTGATGATGGCGCCTTTAGCGTCAACTTCCTTCACGATGCCTTTAACGATTGCGCCTTTGTCGTTCTCTTGAACGTACTCGGAGAACGGATCGCTTTCCAGTTGCTTGATACCCAGGGAGATGCGCTCGCGCTCTGGGTCAACCGACAGGATAACGGTGTCCAGCTCGTCGCCCTTCTTGAAACGACGAACAGCTTCTTCGCCAACTTCGTTCCAGGAGATGTCGGACAGGTGAACCAGACCGTCGATGCCGCCGTCCAGACCAATGAAGATACCGAAATCGGTGATCGACTTGATGGTGCCGGAGATTTTATCGCCCTTGTTGAACTGGCCAGAGAAATCTTCCCATGGGTTAGATTTGCACTGCTTGATGCCGAGGGAGATACGACGACGCTCTTCGTCGATGTCCAGAACCATAACTTCCACTTCGTCGCCGACTTGTACGACTTTCGAAGGGTGGATGTTCTTGTTGGTCCAGTCCATTTCGGAAACGTGTACCAGGCCTTCCACGCCTTCTTCCAGCTCTGCGAAGCAGCCGTAGTCGGTCAGGTTGGTAACACGCGCGGTGACGCGAGTGCTTTCTGGGTAACGAGCCTTGATAGCGACCCATGGATCTTCGCCCAGCTGCTTCAAGCCCAGGGAGACACGGTTGCGCTCACGATCGTACTTCAGAACCTTGACATCGATCTCGTCGCCAACGTTGACGATTTCCGATGGATGCTTGATACGCTTCCAAGCCATGTCGGTAATGTGCAGCAGGCCATCGACGCCACCCAGATCGACGAATGCGCCGTAATCGGTGAGGTTTTTGACGATACCTTTGACTTGTTGGCCTTCCTGCAGGGATTCCAGCAGAGCTTCACGCTCGGCGGAGTTCTCTGCTTCCAGGACGCTGCGACGGGAAACGACAACGTTGTTGCGCTTCTGGTCGAGCTTGATGACCTTGAATTCGAGTTCCTTGCCTTCCAGGTGCGTGGTGTCGCGCACAGGACGAACGTCGACCAAAGAACCTGGCAGGAACGCACGGATGCCGTTAACGTCGACAGTGAAGCCGCCTTTAACCTTACCGTTGATAACGCCCTTGACCACTTCTTCAGCTGCGAAGGCTGCTTCGAGAACAATCCAGCATTCAGCGCGCTTGGCTTTTTCACGGGACAGCTTGGTTTCACCGAAACCGTCTTCAACCGAGTCCAGAGCAACGTGAACTTCGTCACCGACATTGATAGTCAGGTCACCAGCATCGTTGTAGAACTGTTCCAGCGGGATCAGAGCTTCAGACTTCAGACCAGCGTGAACGGTTACCCAGCGAGCTTGGTAATCGATATCAACGATAACACCGGTGATGATGGAGCCTGCCTGAAGGTTCAGGGTTTTTAGGCTTTCTTCAAAGAGTTCCGCAAAGCTTTCGCTCATTTTAATTCCTGTTGATAAGGGCGAAGAATACGCCCATCTCCACACCCCAGACGGTGTGGGTCAGTTTCAATTAAAAGAAGCACCACAGGACTATGACTGGTCCCCTGCGGCCTTCTTGGTCACCCGGCGATATCGCGAATGGCGATTTCACTCAAGATGCGTTCCAGCACCTGCTCGATGGACAACTCCGTGGAATCCAGCTGTATGGCGTCAGCCGCCGGCTTGAGCGGGGCTACCGCACGCTGGGTATCACGCTCATCGCGTGCACGGATCTCATCTAGCAGACTCGACAGACTAACACCATCGACTTTGCCCTTCAACTGCAAGTAACGGCGACGGGCCCGCTCCTCGGCGCTGGCCGTGAGGAAAATCTTCAGCGGCGCCTCGGGGAAGACCACCGTGCCCATGTCGCGGCCATCGGCCACCAGACCCGGCGGTTCCTGGAAAGCCCGCTGGCGCTGCAGCAAAGCATCGCGCACCGCCGGCAATGCGGCGACCTGGGAAGCCCAGGAGCCGACCTGCTCGTTGCGCAGGTCGTCGGTCACATCGTCCCCTTCCAGGATGATGCGCTGGGGATGACCTTCGGTCGCCCCGACGAACTGCACGTCAAGATGCGCAGCCAGCAGCTTCAGCGATTCTTCGTTGGTCAGGTCGACGCCATGGTTGCGGGCGGCAAAGGCCAGCAAGCGGTATAGCGCCCCGGAATCCAGCAGGCACCAGCCCAGGCGCTTGGCCAGGATGCCGGCGATCGTGCCCTTGCCCGAGCCACTTGGCCCGTCGATGGTAATCACCGGTGCTTTGATATTCACAATTGAGCCTCTTGGGCAACACGGATGCCGACTTGGGCACACAGTGTAAGAAAATTCGGAAAAGACGTAGCCACGTTGGCGCAGTCATGGATACGAATCGGCGCAGCCGCTCGCAGGGAAGCCACGCTGAAGGCCATGGCAATCCGGTGATCGCCATGGGCGTGGACTTCACCACCGCCGATCACGCCACCATCGATAATAATCCCATCAGGTGTCGGTTCACACTTCACGCCCAGCGCAAGCAGACCGTCGGCCATGACCTGGATCCGGTCGGACTCCTTGACCCGCAGCTCCTCTGCCCCACGCAATACCGTCCGGCCTTCGGCGCACGCCGCAGCCACGAACAACACCGGGAACTCATCGATAGCCAGCGGGACCAGGGCTTCAGGAATCTCGATCCCCTTCAACGGCGCCGCACGAACACGCAAATCAGCGACCGGCTCACCCCCCACTTCCCGTTGGTTTTCCAAGGTGATGTCCGCGCCCATCAGTCGCAGGATATCGATCACGCCGGTACGGGTCGGATTGATACCCACATGTTCAAGCAACAGCTCGGAGCCTTCGGCGATTGAAGCCGCCACCAGAAAGAACGCCGAGGAGGAAATATCCCCAGGCACCTCAATATGGGTCGCGGTCAACGCATGGCCCGACTCGACCGAAGCCGTAGCGCCCGCCACGTCCACCGGATACCCAAAACCACGCAACATCCGCTCGGTATGGTCGCGGGTCGGCGCCGGTTCGGTAATCGAGGTTTTACCCTCGGCATACAACCCGGCCAACAACAGGCAGGACTTGACCTGAGCGCTGGCCATCGGCAATGCGTAGGTCAGCCCCTTGAGTGCCTGGCCGCCACGAATGGTCAGCGGCGGACGCCCTTCCGGCCCGGTCTCGATCACCGCACCCATTTCGCGCAATGGCTTGGCCACGCGATTCATCGGGCGTTTGGACAGCGAGGCGTCACCCGTCAACACACTGTCGAAGCGCTGGGCCGCCAGCAAACCGGACAACAACCGCATGGAGGTGCCGGAGTTACCGAGATAGATCGGACCTGGCGCCGGCTTCAAGCCATGCAGGCCAACCCCGTGGATGGTGACGCGCCCATGGTGCGGGCCTTCAATCACCACGCCCATGTCGCGGAACGCCTGCAAGGTCGCCAGGGCGTCCTCACCCTCCAGAAAACCTTCGACCTCAGTGACACCGTCCGCCAGAGAACCGAGCATGATCGAGCGATGGGAGATCGACTTATCCCCAGGCACGCGAATCTGCCCGCTCAAGCGGCCACCGGGACTGGCGAGAAACACCAGGTCATCCGCGTTTACTGCAGCATCCATATAGGCCCGACGCGCCAGAATCTTGCTGAAATGCTCCCGTGCCACCCGCGCACGGGTGAACACGCCCAACAACTGGTGCCCGTCGCCAGCATCGACCGCGTCGCGCAAGGCGTCGAGGTCGCTGCGGAACGTGTCCAGGGTGCGCAACACCGCATCGCGGTTGGCAAGGAAGATGTCGTGCCACATCACCGGATCACTACCGGCGATCCGGGTAAAGTCGCGGAAACCACCGGCGGCGTAGCGGAAAATCTCGAGGTTCTCGTTGCGCTTGGCCAGCGAATCCACCAGGCCAAATGCGAGCAAATGCGGCAGATGGCTGGTCGCTGCCAGCACTTCATCGTGGCGCTCGACCTGCATATGCTCGACATCCGCCCCCAGCTCGCGCCAGAGCCGATCCACCACGGCCAGTGCCGCAGGATCGGTTTCATCCAGCGGTGTCAGAATCACTTTATGGCGACGGAACAGCTGCGCATTGGACGCCTCCACCCCGCTCTGCTCGGACCCGGCAATCGGATGCCCAGGCACAAACCGCGCAGGCATGCCACCAAAGGCCAGCCGCGCCGCACGCACCACATTGCCCTTGGCACTGCCGACATCGGTCAGGATTGCCTGGCCCAGATCCATGCCGGCCAACAGCGCCAGCAACTTCTCCATGGCCAGGATCGGCACCGCCAGCTGAATGACATCCGCGCCCTGGCAGGCTACAGCGAGGTCAGCCTCGCAACGGTCCACCACACCCAACTCCACCGCCAACTTGCGCGATTGCGGGTCCAGGTCCACACCGACCACTTCGCCACACAGGCCGCTTTCCCGCAGGCCCTTCGCAAAGGAGCCGCCGATCAATCCCAGACCGACCACCACCAGGCGACCGATCATAGGTACAGCAGGTTGCAATGCAGTGACATCAACCACGAGCCAGAACCTTGGCCAGCGCTTCGAGGAAGCGGCTGTTTTCAGCAGGCAGACCGATGGTGATGCGCAGGTGGTTCGGCATGCCGTAATTGGCCACCGGACGCACGATCACACCCTCGCGCAGCAAGCCCTGGAACACAGGAGCCGCCACTTGGCCGAGGTCGACGCAGATGAAGTTGCCCTTGGACGGAATCCAGCCCAGGCCCAGCTCACGGAAACCTTCCTGCAACTGCAGCATGCCGCTTTCGTTGAGGCGACGGCCTTCTTCCAGGTACTCGGCGTCCTGCACCGCAGCGCAAGCCGCCGCCAGTGCGAGGCTGTTGACGTTGAATGGCTGGCGCACACGGTTCAACACATCGGCTACCACCGCAGTGGACAAGCCGTAACCGACCCGCAGCGACGCCAGGCCATAAGCCTTGGAGAAGGTGCGCGAGACCAGCAGGTTCGGATAAGCCGCGAGGAAGTCCAGGCCGTCCGGCAAGTCGCTGCCTTCGGCGTACTCGATGTACGCCTCGTCCAGCACCACCAGTACATGCTCCGGCACGTCCTGCAGGAAGTTATCCAGCACCTCGGCGCTGAACCAGGTGCCGGTCGGGTTGTTCGGATTGGCGATAAACACAACACGAGTATTGCCATCGATGGCCGCCAGCATGGCTGGCAGGTCATGACCCCAGTCTTTCGCAGGAATCACACGCGCCTCGGCGCCAACGGCCTGAGTGACGATCGGATAGACCGCAAACGCGTGCTCGCTGAACACCGCGTTCAGGCCCGGCGCCAGATAGGCGCGGCCGACCAGCTCCAGAATATCGTTGGAGCCGTTACCCAGGGTCACCTGGTTGATATCAACGCGGCAGTTTTTCGCCAGCAGGGACTTGAGCTCAAAGCCGTTACCATCGGGATAACGGGTCAGTTCGGCCAGCGCCTCACGAATCGCAGCCAGTACCTTGGGGCTTGGGCCCATCGGGTTTTCGTTACTGGCCAGCTTTACGATCTTCGACGGATCCAGATTCAACTCGCGCGCCAGCTCGTCCACAGGCTTGCCCGGAACGTAAGGCGACAGTTGTTGCACGCCCGGCTGTGCCAGGGCGAGGAAGTTGCCACTCATGTTAAAGCCTCACAAAACCGCTTTCGGGTAGGAGCCCAGCACCTTGAGTGCCACGGCTTCCTGACTGATTTTCTCGAGCACACCCTTGACCAGAGGGTCGCGGTGATGGCCGACGAAGTCGATAAAGAACACATAAGTCCATTTACCGCTGCGCGAAGGACGAGTCTCGATTCGCGTCAGGTCAATCCCGTTGTCGTGGAACGGCACCAGCAGCTCATGCAGCGCGCCGGGCTTGTTGCTCATGGAGACGATGATCGACGTCTTGTCGTCGCCGGTCGGCGGCACTTCCTGGCTGCCGATCATCAGGAAGCGCGTGGAGTTATCCGGGCGATCCTCGATTTTCTCGGCCAGGCGCGTCAGGCCATACAGGCCAGCGGCCATGTCGCCGGCAATGGCCGCCGAATTCCACTCACCCTTGACCCGCTTCGCCGCTTCGGCGTTGCTGGACACCGCCACGCGCTCCACATTCGGGTAGTGCGCGTCCAGCCACTTGCGGCACTGGGCCAGGGACTGGGCGTGGGAGTAGATGCGGCTGATGCTGTCGGTCTTGGTGTTTTCGCCCACCAGCAAGTGGTGGTGAATACGCAACTCGACTTCGCCGCAGATCACCATGTCGTGCTCAAGGAAGCTGTCGAGGGTGTGGTTGACGGCACCTTCGGTGGAGTTTTCCACCGGCACCACGCCAAAATTCACCGCCCCGGCGGCCACTTCACGGAACACTTCGTCGATCGCAGCCATTGGCTTGCTGATCACCGCGTGACCGAAGTGCTTCATGGCCGCGGCTTGAGTGAAGGTGCCTTCCGGGCCCAGGTAAGCCACTTTCAGCGGCTGCTCCAGTGCCAGGCACGAAGACATGATTTCACGGAACAACCGCGCCATCTCTTCGTTGCCCAACGGGCCCTTGTTGCGTTCCATCACGCGCTTGAGTACCTGGGCTTCACGCTCCGGACGGTAGAACACCGGCACTTCGCCTTCAGCCAGGGAAGCCATCTTCACCCGTGCAACTTCCTGGGCGCACCGCGCGCGCTCACTGATCAGCTCCAGGACTTTCTCGTCCAGGCTGTCAATGCGTACGCGCAGGGCCTTGAGTTCTTGCTCAGACATTAGCCGTGTTCCTTTTCGAACTCTGCCATGTAAGCCACCAGCGCCTTGACGGCGTGGATATCGACAGCGTTATAGATGGAGGCGCGCATGCCACCTACCGAACGGTGGCCCTTGAGGTTCAACAGGCCGCGCTCGTCGGCGCCGGCGAGGAAAGGCTTGTCCAGGCGATCATCCGCCAGGCGGAACGGCACGTTCATCCACGAACGGTCGGTCAGGTTGATCGGGTTGCTGTACAGGCCGCTGGCGTCGATGAAGTCGTACAGGGTACGTTTCTTCTCTTCGTTGAGCTTGCCCATGGCAGCCACACCGCCCTGCTCTTTCAGCCATTCGAACACCAGGCCCGACAGGTACCAGGCGAAGGCCGGCGGGGTGTTGTACATCGAGCCGTTATCGGCCGCGACCTTGTAGTTGAGCATGGTCGGGCACAGCGAGCGCGCACGCCCCAGTAGGTCTTCACGGATGATGTTGACCAGGATGCCGCTCGGGCCGATGTTCTTCTGCGCACCGGCGTAGATCATGCCGTACTTGGACACATCGATAGGCCGCGAGAGGATGTCCGACGACATGTCGCACACCAGCGGGACATCACCCACTTCCGGCACCCAGTCGAACTCCAGGCCGCCGATGGTTTCGTTCGCCACGTAGTGAACATAGGCCGCGTCTTTCGACAGCTTCCACTCGTTCTGACCGGGGATGGCGAAGTAGTCGTAGGGCTTGGCCGTGCCTGCCACATTGACGTGACCGTAACGGGAGGCCTCTTCAATGGCCTTCTGCCCCCAGATACCGGTGTCGATATAGTCCGCAGTGCCGTCTTCCGGCAGCAGGTTCAGCGGGATCTGGGCGAACTGCTGGCTCGCACCACCCTGCAGGAACAGCACTTTGTAATCGGACGGGATGTCCAGCAAGTCGCGCATATCCTGCTCGGCCTTGGTGGCAATGGACACGAACTCATCGCTGCGATGGCTCATTTCCATCACGGAGAGGCCTTTTCCATGCCAGTCGAGGAGTTCACCCTGCGCGCGCTGCAGGACTGCTTCAGGAAGCGCCGCGGGACCGGCACAGAAGTTATAGGCTCTCTTGCTCACATCCAATCTCTCTGATCTGGTGGGACTGCAATCAACATCCCGCAACGCGGAACCCTGTAGGAGCTGGCTTGCCAGCGATGCAAACGACTCGGCGCTTCACTTGAATCGAGTTGATGCCATCGCCGGCAAGCCGGCTCCTACAAGAGCGGCGCGGCGTCGTATTTCAAACGGGACAAACAACAAGGGGGCGAATCTTCATCCGCCCCCTGTGTGTCCGCTTATTCCTGCGGTTCTTCTTCGTCTGCGGCAGCGTCGAGTGTTGGCTCGTCGACGCCGTCATCGGCATCGCCGATCACTTGCCCCTCGAGTGCAATCCCCTCTTCACCTTCCAGCTCCTCGCCTTCGACTTCCGATGGCTCCTGGACACGCTCCAGGCCTACCAACGTTTCGTCGCTGGCCAGCTTGATCAAGGTCACGCCCTGGGTGTTACGCCCCAGGCTCGACACTTCATCAACCCGGGTACGTACCAGGGTGCCCTGGTCGGAAATCAGCATGATTTCCTCACCATCCAGCACCTGGACCGCGCCGACCAGACGGCCGTTGCGATCGTTGCTGACCATGGCGATAACGCCCTGGCCGCCACGCTTGTACTCGGGGAACTCGCTGATGGCCGTACGCTTGCCGTAGCCGCGGGCCGATGCAGTGAGGATCTCGCTGCCTTCTTCCGGGATCAGCATCGAAATCAGCTTCTGCCCTTCCGGCAGGCGCATGCCGCGCACACCGCGGGCGGTACGGCCCATGGCACGAACGTCGGATTCCTTGAAGCGCGTAACCTTGCCGCCGTCGGAGAACAGCATGACTTCACGCTCGCCGTCGGTGATGGCCGCGCTGATCAATACGTCGCCTTCGTCCAGTTCGAGGGCGATCAGGCCCACGCTGCGTTGACGGCTGAAGGATTCCAGCGGGGTCTTCTTCACGGTGCCTTTCGCAGTGGCCATGAAGATGAAGTGACCTTCGGTGTACTCGTCTACCGGCAGCATGGTGGTGATGTATTCATCACTGTCCAGCGGCAGCAGGTTGACCAGCGGACGACCACGGGCAGCGCGGGACGCTTCCGGGATTTCGTAGGTTTTCAGCCAGTACACCTTGCCCTTGCTGGAGAACAGCAGCAGCGTGGTGTGGCTGTTGGCAACCAGCAGGTGAGCGATGTAGTCCTCATCCTTGACGCCGGTAGCCGATTTGCCTTTACCGCCACGACGCTGGGCCTGGTACGCCGCCAGAGGCTGGGTCTTGGCATAGCCACCGTGGGAAATGGTCACGACGCGATCCTCTTCCGGGATCATGTCACCCAGGGTCAGGTCGAGACGGGCGTCGAGAATCTCGGTGCGGCGCACATCGCCGTATTCGGCGCGGATCACTTCCAGTTCTTCGCGGATCACTTCCATCAGGCGCACGGCGCTGTTGAGGATGCGGATCAGCTCGCCGATCTGGTTGAGGATCTCCTGGTACTCGGCCAGCAGTTTCTCGTGTTCCAGGCCGGTCAGACGGTGCAGACGCAGTTCCAGAATGGCCTGGGCCTGTTCCGGGGACAGGAAATACTTGCCGTCGCGCAGGCCGTATTGTGGGTCCAGGGTCTCCGGACGGCACGAATCGGCACCGGCACGTTCCACCATCGCTACTACGGCGCTGGATTCCCACGGCATCTTGATCAGCGCTTCCTTGGCTTCCGACGGCGTCGGCGAAGCCTTGATCAGGGCGATGACCGGGTCGATGTTCGACAGCGCAACAGCCTGGCCTTCCAGGATGTGGCCGCGTTCACGGGCCTTGCGCAGTTCGAATACGGTACGGCGGGTTACCACTTCGCGGCGGTGACGCACGAAGGCTTCCAGCAGATCCTTGAGGTTCAGGATGCGCGGGCGGCCGTCGATCAGCGCTACCACGTTGATACCGAATACGCTTTGCAGCTGGGTCTGGGCGTAGAGGTTGTTGAGGATCACCTCAGGCACTTCGCCACGACGCAGCTCGATCACCACGCGCATACCGTCCTTGTCAGACTCGTCGCGCAGCTCGGTGATGCCTTCCAGCTTCTTCTCTTTAACCAGCTCGGCGATCTTCTCGATCAGACGCGCCTTGTTCAACTGGTAAGGGAGTTCGGTGATGACGATCTGCTGGCGGCCACCGACCTTGTCAATGTCTTCGATGATCGAGCGGGCACGCATGTAAATGCGGCCGCGACCGGTACGGTAGGCTTCGATGATGCCGGCGCGACCGTTGATGATCGCGGCGGTCGGGAAGTCCGGACCCGGGATGTACTGCATCAGCTCATCGACGGTCAGCTCGGGGTTGTCGATGAGGGCCAGGCAACCGTCGATGACTTCACCGAGGTTGTGTGGCGGGATGTTGGTGGCCATGCCCACGGCGATACCGCTGGAGCCGTTGACCAACAGGTTGGGAATACGGGTCGGCATGACCGCCGGGATCATTTCGGTGCCGTCGTAGTTCGGCACCCAGTCCACGGTTTCCTTGTGCAGGTCAGCCAGCAGCTCGTGCGCCAGCTTGGTCATGCGCACTTCGGTGTATCGCATGGCCGCAGCGTTGTCGCCGTCGACCGAACCGAAGTTGCCCTGGCCGTCTACCAGCAGGTAGCGCAGGGAAAACGGCTGGGCCATCCGAACGATGGTGTCGTACACCGCAGTGTCGCCGTGAGGGTGATACTTACCGATCACGTCACCGACAACACGGGCAGATTTCTTGTACGGCTTGTTCCAGTCGTTACCCAGCTCGCTCATCGCGAACAGCACACGCCTGTGCACGGGCTTCAAGCCATCGCGCGCATCAGGCAGTGCCCGACCGACAATTACGCTCATCGCGTAGTCGAGGTAGGACTGTTTCAGCTCGTCTTCGATATTGACCGGGAGGATTTCTTTGGCCAGTTCGCCCATGAGAAGCCTGATTCCTTTTTCGGGTGAAACCTCGTCACATCCTATGGGACGAACGAAGCTCGCCGCTGCCGGCATGATGCCTGGCAACGACTTACGACAAATCAACGAGTTATGACACGGATCTGCGCATTAAAGGTTACCCCTTGGGGTGACCCTGGAAACCGCCGGATGTTATCACAATCGCCGCCACGCACCTATCCCCCTGATGCGCATGGAGCATAGTAAGTTGACGGATGACAGGCTTGACGGCGACGAGAGGGCCTTAGAGCTGGATCCAAGGGGATTTTTGCGGGCAAATTGCCTCAATGCAGGCGTTTACGACACATCAGCTGCGCCAACTTCGCCGTGTCGGGGCGTTCGACGATGCCTTTTTCAGTGACGATCACATCAATCAGGTCCGCCGGCGTCACGTCAAACACCGGGTTGAAGGCGTCTACATCAGCAGCTACGCGGGTGCCGCCGACTTCCAGCAGTTCACGGGCGTCGCGCTCTTCAAGCGGCACGTCATCACCGCTGGTCGCCATCAGGTCGATGGTGGAGCTGGGCGCTACCACCATGAAACGCACGCCGTGATGCATGGCGCACACCGCCAACTGATAGGTACCGATCTTGCTGACCACGTCACCGTTGGCCGCAATGCAGTCGGCACCGACGATCACCCAGGTCACGCCCTTGGTCTTGAGAATATGCGCGCCAGCCGAATCGGCATTCACGGTGACCGGAATGCCTTCATTGGCCAATTCCCAGGCCGTCAGCCGCGAACCTTGCAGCCAGGGCCGGGTTTCGTTGGCGTAGACCCGCTCCACCATGCCTTCCAGAAACGCCCCGCGAATCACGCCGAGTGCCGTACCCACGCCGCCCGTGGCCAGCGCACCCGCATTGCCATGGGTCAGGATCGCCTGGACATTGCCCTGGTGCTTGCGGATCAGCTCTACACCCAGCTGCGCCATGGTCAGGTTGGCTTCACGATCACTTTGGTGAATCGCCACCGCCTCGGCCTCCAGCACCTTCAACGGATCGGCGTGTTTCTTGAGGCGATCGAGGCAATCGCGCATGCGCTTCATGGCCCAGAAAAGATTCGACGCGGTCGGGCGGGTATCCGCCAGCAGCGCGTAGTCCTCTTCCCAGGCGGCCTGCCAGTCATCGCCCTCGGCGATGTGGGCACGAGCGGCTAGCACCAGGCCATACGCCGCACTGATGCCAATGGCCGGCGCACCGCGCACCACCATCGTGCGAATGGCCTCGGCCACCTCGGCAGCACTGGTGCAGGCGACCCAGGTTTCTACAGACGGCAAAATACGCTGATCGAGCAGGTACAGTGCGCCATCACGCCAGTCGATGGCCTTCACTTTCTCCGCAGCCAACAGTCGATCGCGCATCCCTCACCCCGCACTCATGAACAAAAGCCGCCGATTATAGCGATCCGCCAGCCAGGACGCTCGGGTATACTTCGCCGTTCTTTATAGATGCCTGGGAAACTGCCCTCGATGACACCGACTGCCGCCCCGCTCGACTTATTGCTGCTGCCCACCTGGCTGGTACCTGTCGAGCCTGCCGGCGTAGTGCTCAAGGAGCACGCCCTGGGCATTCGTGACGGGTGCATTGCGTTTATCGGCCCACGCGCCGCGGCCTTGAAGCTCGCAGCGAGCGAAGTGCGTGAACTGCCGGGCATGCTGCTCAGCCCCGGCCTGATCAACGCCCACGGCCACGCGGCCATGACGCTGTTTCGCGGCCTGGCCGACGACCTGCCGCTGATGACCTGGCTGGAAAACCACATCTGGCCCGCCGAGGCCAAGTGGGTCGACGAAGCCTTCGTCCGCGACGGCACTGACCTGGCCATCGCCGAGCAGATCAAGGGCGGCATCACGTGTTTCTCGGACATGTACTTCTTCCCGAAAGTCGCCAGCGAACGCGTGCACAACAGCGGCATGCGTGCGCAAATCGCCATCCCGATCCTGGATTTCCCGATTCCCGGCGCTGCTGACGCCGACGAGGCGATTCGCCAGGGCGTCGAGCTGTTCGGCGACCTCAAGCATCACCCACGGATCAAAATCACCTTCGGCCCGCACGCGCCGTACACCGTCTGCGATGAAAACCTGGAAAAAATCCGGGTGATCGCCGAGGAACTGGACGCCTCGATCCACATGCACGTGCATGAAACCGCCTTCGAAGTGCAGCAGTCCGTTGAACAGCGTGGTGAACGCCCGCTGGCACGGCTTGGCCGCCTGGGTTTGCTGGGGCCGCGCTTCCAGGCCGTTCACATGACCCAAATCAGCGATGACGACCTGACTTTGCTGGTAGAAAGCAACACCAGCGTGATCCATTGCCCGGAATCCAACCTGAAACTGGCCAGCGGCTTCTGCCCGGTGGAACGCCTGTGGCAAGCCGGCGTCAATGTGGCAGTAGGCACCGACGGCGCGGCCAGCAACAATGACCTCGACCTGCTGGGCGAGACCCGCACCGCCGCGCTGCTGGCCAAGGCCGTCGCCGGCTCGGCCACCGCCCTGGATGCCCACCGCGCCCTGCGCATGGCCACCCTCAACGGCGCCCGGGCCATGGGCCTGGAAAGTCAAATCGGCTCGCTGGAAGTCGGCAAGGCCGCTGACATCGTGGCCTTCGACCTGTCGGGCCTGGCGCAACAACCGATCTACGATCCGGTCTCACAGCTTATATATGCCACCGGACGCGATTGTGTGAAACACCTTTGGGTCGGCGGCAAGCAATTGCTCGACGACCGGCAACTGACCCGCCTGGATGAACAACAGTTGTGCGCCACGGCCATCGCCTGGGGCCAGCGCATCAGCGGACACAGCGAATAACACCCGCCCTGGCAACGCATGCCAGGGCCGGCAAAACGTTTTATCAGATTTAGAGGATTCCCCATGAGCAACGTCGACCACGCTGAAATCGCCAAATTCGAAGCCCTCGCCCATCGCTGGTGGGACCGCGAAAGCGAGTTCAAACCCCTGCACGACATCAACCCGCTGCGGGTCAACTGGATTGACGAGCGCGTCAACCTGGCCGGCAAGAAGGTACTGGATGTGGGTTGCGGCGGCGGGATCCTCAGTGAATCCATGGCCCAGCGCGGCGCCACCGTGATGGGTATCGACATGGGCGAAGCGCCATTGGCCGTGGCCCAGTTGCACCAACTGGAGTCCGGCGTGAACGTCGAATACCGGCAGATCACCGCCGAAGAGCTGGCCGAAGAGATGCCCGGGCAGTTCGACGTGGTCACTTGCCTGGAAATGCTCGAGCACGTGCCGGACCCGTCCTCGGTGATCCGCGCCTGCTTCCGCATGGTCAAGCCCGGTGGCCAGGTGTTCTTCTCCACCATCAACCGCAATCCGAAGGCGTACCTGTTCGCGATCATCGGTGCCGAATACATCATGAAGCTGCTGCCCCGCGGCACCCATGACTTCAAGAAATTCATCCGCCCTTCCGAGCTGGGCGCCTGGAGCCGTCAGGCCGGGCTGACCGTCAAGGACATCATCGGCTTGACCTACAACCCGCTGACCAAGCACTACAAGCTGGCCAGCGACGTTGACGTCAACTACATGATCCAGACCCTGCGCGAGGAGTAAGCCTGTGAAGTTGCGAGCGGTTCTTTTCGACATGGACGGTACCCTGCTGGACACCGCGCCAGACTTTATCGCCATCTGCCAGGCCATGCGCGCTGACCGCGGCCTGGCACCGATCAACGACCAGCACATCCGCGATGAAATCTCCGGCGGCGCCCGGGCGATGGTCGCCGTGACCTTTTCCATGGACCCCGAGTCCCCGGGCTTTGAAGAGCTGCGCCAGGAATTCCTCGAGCGTTACCTCAAGGGCTGCGCGATCCACAGCAAGCTGTTCGAGGGCATGGAAGAGCTGCTGGTGGATATCGAGAAATCCAGGCTGATCTGGGGCGTGGTCACCAACAAGCCACTGCGCTTTGCCGAACCGATCATGCAGCAGCTGGGCCTGGCCGAGCGCTCCGCGCTGCTGATCTGCCCGGACCACGTGAAGAACAGCAAGCCAGACCCGGAACCGTTGATCCTGGCGTGCAAGATGCTCGACCTGGACCCGGCCAGCGTGCTGTTCGTGGGGGATGACCTGCGGGACATCGAGTCGGGCCGCGACGCCGGCACTCGTACCGCGGCGGTCACCTACGGCTATATCCACCCGGACGACAACCCGCGCAACTGGGGTGCCGATGTGGTGGTGGATCACCCGCTGGAATTGCGCAAAGTGCTGGACAGCGCGCTGTGCAGCTGCTGATCGGGACTGCCTGAGGTTGCTGCAATTTTGTGGCGAGGGAGCTTGCTCCCGTTCGACTGCGCAGCAGTCGCGAAAAGCTGGGGCTGCTTCGCAACCCAACGGGAGCAAGCTCCCTCGCCACAGAAGCCTTGGCCAGCCTTAGCCGCAATCAATCACATGGATTTTCTGTGAACTTTGTCGAGGTTGTTTATGTTTGATTACTCCGCACGTCCAGAACTGCTCAAGGGCCGGGTCATCCTGGTCACCGGCGCCGGTCGCGGGATTGGCGCAGCGGCGGCCAAAACCTATGCGGCCCACGGCGCCACCGTGCTGCTGCTGGGCAAGACCGAAGCCAACCTGGCCCAGGTCTACGACGAAATCGAAGCCGCCGGCCAGCCGCAGCCGGTGGTGATCCCGTTCAACCTGGAGACCGCCCTGCCCCATCAATACGATGAGCTGGCAGCGATGATCGAAAAGGAGTTCGGCCACCTCGACGGTTTGCTGCACAACGCCTCGATCATCGGCCCGCGCACACCGATCGAGCAGTTGTCCGGCGAGAACTTCATGCGGGTGATGCATGTGAACGTCAACGCGATGTTCATGCTGACCAGCACGCTGTTGCCGCTGCTCAAGCTGTCCCAGGATGCGTCGGTGGTGTTCACCTCAAGCAGCGTGGGCCGCAAGGGCCGGGCTTATTGGGGGGCTTACGGGGTGTCGAAGTTTGCCACCGAAGGCCTGATGCAAACCCTGGCGGACGAGCTGGATAATGTCGCACCGGTGCGCGCCAACAGCATCAACCCAGGCGCCACCCGCACCAGCATGCGGGCCCAGGCGTATCCAGGGGAGAACCCGACCGATAACCCGACACCGGAGGAAATCATGCCGGTGTACCTGTACCTGATGGGGCCGGACAGTACCGGCATCAATGGGCAGGCGTTTGACGCGCAATAAGTATCTGGAACACAGTACAACCTAATGTGGGAGCGGGCTTGCTCGCGAAGGCGGAGTGTCAGTCAACAGAGATATCGACTGATCCACCGCCTTCGCGAGCAAGCCCGCTCCCACATTTGTATTGCGGTGATCTCTAGAACTTAGTTCTTCACCACTTCCTCAAGCGTGAAGCGCCCCAACGGGTTTTGCAGGAAGTTGCTCACGTTCTTGCGTGAGATGTTGATGTACGGGCTGTAGTACAGGTCGATCCAGTTCACATCCTGTTTCGCCATTTTCTGCAGGTCCACATACATCTGCTCACGCTTGACCGGATCCGCCTCGATCCGCGCGGCCGCCACCAGGTCCTTCACTTTGTCGTTCTTGTAGCGGGTCATGTAGTTCTGATTGGTGTCGTGGCCCAGCACGAAGGTGGTCTTCTGGTCCGGGTCGAGGATGTCGTTGGTCCAGTACATCACCGAAATATCGTAATCGCCGTCCACCAGCATCTGCCAGCTTTGGGTCGGGTCGACCTTTTGCAGGTTGGCCGTCACACCGACCTTGGCCAGTTGATCCTTGATCATCACCGCAATCTGCTCGTCGGCTTCGTTGCCGGCGTTGACCACATAGTTGAGCTTCAAATCCTGGGCGCCGGCAGCCGCCAGCAGCTTCTTGGCTTCGGTCGGGTCATACGGGCGTTGCAGGTTGTTGGCGTAGTGGTACAGCGAGCCTTTTGGGATGTAGGAATAGGCCACGGTGCCCTGGCCGAAGGTGGCGGTTTTCACCAGCGATTGTTTATCGATGGCCATGTCCAGCGCCTGGCGCACTTCCGGCTTGGCCAGCAGGCCGTGGGCGTGGTTGATCAACAGGTGATCTTCACGGGTGGACGGATCAGAGTGCACCACCACGTTCTTGTCTTTTTTCAGCTCTTCAACCCGGGAAAACGGGACGAAGATCGCCGTGTCCAGCTCATTGTTCTGCACCATGCGCATGCGCGTGTTGTCGTCGGTGACGGAGACCCATTCCACACCATCCAGGCTGACGTTGCTGGCCTGCCAGAAGTTCGGGTTCTTCTTCAGGATCACCCGATCGCCCTTGCGCCACTCGTCCACGGTGAACGCGCCGGAGGTCACCGGGTTTTCCGAGTAGGCGTCTTCGCCCATCTGGGTCATGGCTTTTTCCGACAGGATCGACACCGTCGGCGAAGCCAGTTGCGAGAGGAAGGCGACCGCCGGGGTTTTCAAGGTCACTACCAGGGTTTGCGGGTCGCTGGCCTTGGCGGTGTTGATCAGGCTGAACGGGTCGCTCCACAGCGAGGCCTTGTTGTCGCGGATGCGCAACAGGCTGAAGGCAGCGTCGTCGGCGGTGATCGGCGAGCCATCCGAGAACTTCGCGGCACGCAGCTTGAAGGTGTACGTCAGGCCGTCCTTGGAAATGTCCCAGCTTTCTGCCAGCCCCGGTTCCATCTTAGTGCCCAGGTTGTCCACGCGCACCAGGGTGTCGTAGACGTTGGCGAATACCCAGGTGTCGCGGTTCTGCGCGCTTTTGATCGGGTCAAACGTGGTGCTGTCTTCGCGGCAGCCGATGGTCAGCACACCTGCGGCGTGGGCAATACCGGCGGTCAGCGACCAGGCGGTGAGTGTGGCGGCGGCGAGCAACTTCAAGTGACGGGATTGCATGTCATAACTCCTTGTCTATAACGGCGGTTGTTCATGATCGGCAGGAAGGGTTCAAAGCAAAGGTTCTTCAAGCACGCAACTGTACCGATGCGTTTGCACAACGTGAGTCGGCGGCAATACCTCGGCACACACGGCGCGTGCATGTCGGCAACGCGGGTGAAAGGCGCAACCGCTGGGCAGTCTCAACGGGCTGGGTGGCTCGCCCGGCAAGGGCTCGCTGGGCAGCGGGCGGTACGGATCAATCTCCGGGATCGCCTGGATCAACGCCGCCGTGTAGGGGTGACGGGGCGTGGTGAACACCGCCTCCACCGGGCCTTCCTCGACGATTTTCCCCAGGTACATCACCGCCACCCGATCACACAGGCGGCGGACGATGGCCAGGTCGTGGGCGATAAACAGGATCGCCAGGTTCATGCGCTGTTGCAGTTCCAGCAGCAGGTTGATGATCTGGCCCTGGATCGACACATCCAGGGCAGCCACGCATTCGTCGGCGATGATCAGCCGCGGCTCCACCGCCAGCGCCCGGGCAATGCCGACGCGCTGGCACTGGCCGCCGCTCAGGGAGCCGGGCTTGCGGCTGGCAAGCTCGGGGCGCAGGCCTACCAGATCGAGTAATTCGTCGACCCGGCGTGGGATGTTTTCCGACGCCACCTTGCGCTGCACCCGCAGGACTTCGGCGATGGTTTCGCCGACGGTAAGACGCGGGTTCAGGGCCGCGTAGGGATCCTGGAAGATCATCGCCGTCTCGTGCCGCAAACGGGCGATATCGACCGGCCCGGCGTGGGCCATGTCGATGCCGTCAAACACCACCTGCCCGGCGCTGATGGGGTTGAGGTGCAGGATCGCCCTCCCCAATGTGCTTTTGCCGCTGCCGGACTCGCCCACCAAACCCAGTGTTTCACCGGCGGCCAGGGTCAACGACACCCCGTTGACCGCCCTCACCCACTGTTTATTCAGGCCGAACAGGCCGCTGCCGGCGGCGGCAAAACGCACCTCAAGGTCATTCACCTGCAACAACGTCATGGGCGAACTCCCAGGGGATAGTGACAGGCCACCCGCGCGCCTTCCGGCAGCAGCTCGGTGCACAAGCTGCCGACTTGCGGGCAGCGCGGGTTGAACCGGCAGCCCTTGGGCAATGCGTCGAGCAATGGCGGTTGGCCGGCGATGGTGCGCAACAGGGCGTGGCCGCTGCTGGTGGCGGGCTGGCACTCGATCAAGCCGGCGGTGTAAGGGTGTTGCGGGTGTGCCAGCAGCTCGTATTTGCTGCCGTGTTCGCACAGGCGCCCGGCGTACATCACGGCGATGGAGTCGCAGGTTTGCGCCACCACGCCCAGGTCGTGAGTGATCATGATGATCGACAGGCCACGCTGGTCCCGCAGGTCCAGCAACAGCCGCAAAATCTGGGCTTGCACGGTCACGTCGAGGGCGGTGGTCGGTTCGTCGGCAATCAGCACCTTGGGATTGCAGCCAAGGGCCACCGCGATCATTGCCCGCTGGCGCATGCCGCCGGAAAACTCGTGGGGGTAATTGTCGATCCGCGCCTGGGGATCGGGAATGCCGACCTGGCGCAGCACTTCGATAGCCTGCAAGCGCGCCTCCTTTTTCGACGCGCCCTGGTGCAGTCGGATGCCTTCGGCGATCTGCTCGCCGATGCGCATCAACGGGTCGAGGTGGCTGCTGGGGTTCTGGAAAATCATCCCAAGTTGCCCACCGCGTACCGCGCGCATGCCGGCGTCATCCAGCTGCAGAAGGTCCTGGCCCGCCAGGCGCACCGAACCGCCCTGCACCCGCAGGCTCGGGGACGGCAGCAAGCGCATCAGCCCGCGACAGGCCATGGTCTTGCCCGAACCGCTTTCGCCCACCAGGCCGAGGATTTCACCTTCGGCCAGGTCGAACGACACCCGGTCCACCAACGTTACGTCGCGCCCGGTGTTATTGGCGATGACGCTCAGGTCCTGCACCTGCAACAGGCTCATGAGCGATCCCCCAGCACTTGCGCCACACCATCGGCCAGCAGGCTGAAGCCCATGGCCAGGGTCACGATGGCCAGGCCCGGGAAGGTGCAAATCCACCAGGCGGTAGTGATGAACGCCTGGCCTTCGGCAACCATGGTGCCCCACTCGGCGGTCGGCGGTTGTACGCCCAGGCCGAGGTAGCTGACCGCTGCGCCGTTGAGCAGCACCAGCACTGCGTCAGACATCGAGAACACAATCGAGCCGAACATCGCGTTGGGCAACAAATGCCGGAACAGAATGCGCCCATGGCCAAAGCCCAGGCTTTTGGCGGCCAGGGCGAAGTCGCTTTCCTTGAGCACCAGGATCTGCGAGCGGATCAGCCGCGCGTAGGACACCCAGCCCACCAGCGCCATGGCGATGTAAAAGCTTTTCAAACCCGGGCCGAGAATGGCCATGATCGCCAGCATCAGCACCAGGAAAGGGAACGCGAGGATCACGTCGATCACCCGCATGCAGAAGCTGTCGAAACGCCCGCCGATGTAGCCGGACACCGCACCGACGAAGGTGCCGATCAGGAACGGAAAGATCACCCCGACCACCGCCAGTTGCAGGTCGATGCGTGCGCCCCAGATCACCCTCGAAAGGATGTCTCGCCCGTAGTTGTCCGTGCCAAATGGATGGGCCTGGCTGGGACCCAGCAAACTGATGTCGGTGTTTTGCGCAATCGGGTCAAAGGGTGCGATCCAGGGGGCGAACACGGCCAGCGCCAGCCATGTCAGCAGAATCAACAGGCCCCAGGCCGCCGTCAGCCGGCCATTGCGAAAACCAAAGCGCAGGCGCAGGCGCCATGGGGCGATCAATGGGCGGCTGCTCATTGCATCTTCACTCGCGGGTCCAGCGTGACCGTCACCACATCGGCAACAAAGTTGACCAGCACGGTGGCACAGGCCAGCACCATCGCCACGCCCTGCACCACCATGTAGTCGCGGGTGAAGATGCCGCGCACCAGCAATTGGCCGATGCCGGGAATCGCAAACAGGCTTTCGATCACCACCGTGCCGCTGATCAGCCAGCCAATGTTCACCGCCAGCAGGTTCACCGCCGGCACCAGGGAATTGGGCAGCACATGACGACGAAACACCGCCGCCTCCGACAACCCGCGCGCCCGGGCGGCGGTAACGTGGTCAGCCTGCAACTCCATCAACATGCTCGCCCGCAGGTTGCGCACCAGCACCGCCGACAGCGCCAGGGCGATGGTCAGGCACGGCAGAACCATGTGGTGCGCCTTGTCCAGCCAGGTGCGCCCATACCCGGAGACCGGGAACAGGCCCCATTGCACGCTGAGCAACAGGATCAGCATCAACCCCAGCCAGAACGCCGGCATGCCCAGGCCCACCGTAGTGAACAGCCGGATCAGGTTATCCGCCCAGCCACCTTTATTACGCGCGGCCACGGTGGCCAGCGGCACGGCGATCAACAGCGCCAGCAGCACACTGCCGAGCACCAGGA
Organism: Pseudomonas sp. G5001; assembly: GCF_013385475.1. Taxonomy (NCBI): domain Bacteria; kingdom Pseudomonadati; phylum Pseudomonadota; class Gammaproteobacteria; order Pseudomonadales; family Pseudomonadaceae; genus Pseudomonas; species Pseudomonas sp. G5001. Next base: position 167,938 of record NZ_JACAPZ010000026.1, on the reverse strand, counting down.
ACAGGGTCGGCTCGATGCGGGTGACGATCAGTTTCAGCGCGTCGACCTTGTACAGCAGTGACTGGCCGAGGTCGCCCTTGAGCAGGTTTTTCAGGAAGTAGAAATATTGCAGCCACAGCGGCTGGTCGAGGCCGTACTGGGCGCGGATCTTCAGCAAGGCGTCCGGGGTGCTGCGCGAACCCAGCAGGGCCCGCGCCGGGTCGCCGGGAATCGAGCGCACCAGCACAAAGGTGATCAGGCTGATGCCAAACAGCACCGGCAGCAATTGCAGCGGCCGGGACAGCACAAAACGGTAACGCGCCAGGTTCATCCGTCAGCCTCGATGACGAGCGAGGAAGTCCAGCAGCACCGGGAAGTATGCCTGGGGCTCTTCGTAAAACGGCATATGGCTGCTGTTGGGGAACACGTGCAGCTCGGCGTGCCGGGCCGCGCTTTTCATGCGCATGGCGCAGGCCGGGGTCAGTTCGTCGTGCTGGCCGGTGGTGATCAGTATCGGCATCTTGAACTCGGCCATCTCGGGGATGCGGTTCCAGTCCTTGAGGTTGCCGATGTAGAGAAATTCGTTGGGACCCTGCATGGTTTCGTAGGGGCCCATGTTCCAGTCGCCGAGGGAACGCTGGACCGGCGCCGGCCATTCGTCCAGGCGGCAGACGTGGCGGTAGTTGAGCAAGGTGATGGCGGCCTGGTACTGCGGGTGATCGAGGGTGCCCATGGCTTCATGGCGTTGCATCATCGCCACGGTTTCGCTACCGAGTGCGCCGCGCAGGCGTTCCAGCTCGAGGGACAGGTGCGGAATGTCGCCGACGGTGTTTTCCAGAATCAGGCTTTTCAGCGCATCGGGGTAGTGAATGGCGTACTCGATGCCCAACCATCCGCCCCAGGAATGCCCCAGCAAGTGCACGCGGCCAAGGCCAAGGGCCTGGCGCACGGTTTCGACTTCTTCGACATAACGGCTGATTTCCCACAGCGAAACATCGGTCGGTCTGGCTGAAGCGCCCGTGCCAAGCTGGTCGAATGCAACCACTCGCAGGCCGTTGTCCTTGAGCCAGCCATGGGCGTCGCGCAAGTAGTCGCAAGGCAGCCCGGGGCCGCCATTGAGGCACAGCAACACCTCATCGCCTTCGCCAAAGCTATAGGCCACGAGGTTGTGGCCATCGACCTGCACGTTGTACCGCTGGTCGGGGGCAATTTCACGCCACATGCATACATTCCTTGTTGTGTGTCGGCCCTGTGGAGAGTGGCCGTTTAGAGGCCAACACTACCGAGGATGCCGCGTGTCCATAACCTGGTAATTCTTATAGGTTTGGTCTGGCAGTCCTTCGCCGGGGCGTGGCATTCTACTTGCAGCAAGACGAGATTCAAATGAAATCGGGAGCAGAACGGATGCTGGCCAGGCTAACTGCGTTTAATGACCGTCTCATCCCCGGCAGGAGCCTGGATGAACAGATGGACAACACCCTCGTATTGGCCCAGGACCTGGGTTTTGATGCGTTGGTCTACGACTACACCCCCGTGCCCATTGACCATAATGGTGCACTGATCACCCCTTCTGTGCTGCAACTGCGCAATACCCCGCCCGACTGGTACAACCTGTGGTGCAGTTCCGGCTTTTATCAGATCGATCCGGTGCAACACCTCGCACTGTCGACGGTTTCACCATTTGTGTGGTCCTACGAGGCCAAGGCCGATACCGCGCTGCAAAAAATCATCGACCCCTGCCACGCCCCGGTTTCCAGCTACTTGCACGACCGCCAGATGACCTGCGGCGTCAGCGTGCCGATCCATTTGCCCCGTGGCGGCTTCGCCTCGCTGACCGGCCTGCGCACCGGCAAGGCCAGCGCCGTGTTGCAGGACGCCCGCCAGACGCTGTCGGAATTCAGCCTGATTACCCACGCCTTGCAGGAAGCGGCCTACCCGCTTTTCAGCAAGGAACTGCGCTCCTACCCGCATATCCGCCTGACCAAGCGTGAGCGCGAATGCCTGAAATGGGCCGCCGACGGCCTGACCGCCGCCGAAATCGCCACGCAATTGAGCCGCTCCCTGGCAGTGGTTACCCTGCACCTGGCGTCGGCCATGCACAAACTGGGGGCCAAGAACCGGGTGCAAGCGGTGGTACGGGCCACTCATTACCGGCTGCTGGAAGACTGATCCGAAGGAAAAACCTAGCTGTTTTGCTAGTTACTTAAACTTTCTGTGCCGACTATCGTGTACCTGATCACTTTTTCTCAGGGCAGGGCACGAAATGGAATTCATCGAAACAATCCGCGAAGGCTATGCGGCCTTTCGCGACTACCAGACCTGGTATCGGGTAACCGGCGACCTGGACAGCGGCCTCACGCCGCTGGTCATCCTCCATGGTGGCCCGGGTTGTACCCATGATTATGTCGATGCCTACAAGGACGTAGCCGCCAGTGGCCACGCGGTCATTCACTACGACCAACTGGGCAACGGCCGCTCCACCCACCTGCCTGACAAAGACCCTTCATTCTGGACCGTCGGCTTGTTCCTCGAAGAACTGGACAACCTGCTGGACCATCTGCAGATCAGCAACAACTACGCGATCCTGGGTCAATCCTGGGGCGGCATGCTCGGCAGCGAACACGCCATCCTGCAACCCAAGGGCCTGCGTGCATTTATTCCGGCCAACTCGCCGACCTGCATGCGTACCTGGGTTGCCGAGGCCAACCGCCTGCGCAAGCTACTGCCTGAAGGCGTGCACGAGACCTTGCTCAAGCATGAACAGGCCGGCACCTACCAGGACCCTGAGTACCTGGCCGCCTCGCGGATTTTCTATGACCAGCACGTGTGCCGGGTCAATCCGTGGCCGGAAGAAGTCGCCCGCACATTCGCCCAGGTGGATTCGGACCCGACGGTGTATCACGCCATGAGCGGCCCGACGGAATTCCATGTGATTGGCAGCTTGAAAGACTGGAACGTGATCGGCCGGCTGTCGAAGGTCAATGTGCCGACCCTGGTGATTTCCGGTCGCCATGACGAGGCCACGCCGCTGGTGGTCAAGCCGTTCCTGGATGAGATCGCCGATGTGCGCTGGGCGCTGTTCGAAGACTCCAGCCACATGCCGCATGTTGAAGAGCGACAGGCGTGCATGGGGACGGTGGTGCAGTTTTTGGATGAGGCTTGTTCGGTGCCCCACAGAACGCTCAAGACTGGCTGAGATCAAAATGTGGGAGCGGGTTTGCTCGCGAAGGCGGTGGATCAGTCAGCATATTTAGCGACTGACACACCGCCTTCGCGAGCAAGCCCGCTCCCACATTGGACTCTTTGTGGCTGTTACACCTCGCTGGTCTGTGCCCTGCCGTGCACGGCCGCTTTCTTCGGCACTTCCTCCAGCAACGGAATCTCCTTGCCCTCGGCATCAAACAGCTTGCCGCCGCTGAAGTAATCCCCGTCCCGCAACGCCGCCACGTCCTGGAAGCACAGGCTGCGTTCCGTCCCGGCAACGAATACCGACTGCTGGTCCGAGTTGCCCGCGGTGAAGTGGTTGAACGCCAGGTTCAACAGGATCGCCATGATCGCCGACGAACTGATCCCCGAATGGAAAATGGTCGCGAACCAGCTCGGGAAGTGATCGTAGAAACTCGGGGCCGCAATCGGGATCATGCCAAAACCGATGGAAGTGGCGACGATGATCAGGTTCATGTTGTTGCGGTAATCAACCTTGGACAAGGTCCGGATACCACTGGCAGCCACGGTGCCGAACAGCACGATCCCGGCCCCGCCCAGCACCGAAGTCGGCACTGCCGCAATCACCCGCCCCATGAACGGCAGCAGGCCGAGGATCACCAGGAATATCCCACCGGTGGCGACCACATAACGGCTCTTGACCCCGGTAACCGCCACCAGTCCGACGTTTTGTGCAAACGCGCTCTGGGTGAACGAGCCGAAGATCGGCGCAAACATGCTCGACAGCATATCCGCACGCAGGCCATTGCCGAGGCGCTTGGAGTCGACCTTGGTGTCGATGATTTCACCCACTGCCAGAATGTCCGCCGAGGTTTCCACCAGCGTCACCATCACCACGATGCACATGGAAATGATCGCCGCGAGATGGAAGGTTGGCATGCCGAAATGGAAGGGTGTGGGAAAGCCGAACATCGGGCCCTGGGTCACGCTGGAGAAGTCAGCCATGCCGAGGAACACCGCGATAACCGTGCCGATCACCATCGCCAGCAGGATCGACAGCCGCGAGATGGTCGCGCTGCCGATCTTGCTCAGCAGCAATACCAGCACCAGGGTCAGCGCCGCCAGGCCGATGTTCGGCATGCTGCCGAAATCTGCGGCGCGGCTGTTGCCGCCCATGGCCCAGCGGGCGGCGACGGGCATCAACGTCAGGCCGATGGTAGTGATCACAATCCCGGTGACTAGCGGCGGGAAGAATTTGGTGATTCGCGAGAACACCGGGGTGATCAGCAGGCCTATCAGGGAGGCGGCCATCACCGCCCCGAGAATCGCCGGGATGCCACCCGCACCGTCACTGCCAACAATCGCCACCATAGTCGCCACCCCGGCAAAGGACACCCCCTGCACCAGCGGCAACTGGCAGCCGAAAAACGGCAGGCCCAGGGTTTGCAACAGCGTAGCCAGGCCTCCGGCAAACAGCGAGGCAGCGATCAGCAGGCCAATATCGGCCGGCGACAACCCGGCCGCCTGGCCGACGATCAACGGTACAGCCACGATGCCGCCGTACATGGTGAGCACATGCTGCAGGCCGTAAGCCATGTTGGCCGCGACGCCGAGATTCTCATCTTCTGGCCGCTGCGGTGACGCCTTCGGGATAGTCATGGTGAGGGGTTCTCTGTTTTTGTTGTGCACTCACTGTATGCAATAGAAAGATTGGATGTCCATAGAGTTGTATACAATCATTTTCACAAGAACACCCTGAACGCCGTTACAAAAATCCATTCAGCCGCCCTGCCCCGTGGCTCGAAGCGCTGCGCACAAGGACTTGAAAAAAATGCTCAACCGCAAGCTGCGCATCCACGCCCCGGCGATTTACTACTTCGACATGGTTCGCCGCTGCCACTCGATCCGCGAAGCCGCGCGCCGCCTGAACGTGGCGTCTTCGGCGGTGAACCGGCAGATCCTCAAGCTGGAAGACGAGGTGGGCGCGGCGCTGTTCGAGCGCCTGCCCGGCGGCCTGCGCCTGACGGCGGCCGGGGAAATCCTGACCCGCCACGTGAGTTTCCTGTTGCAGGACGTGGAGCGCGTGCGCGGTGAACTGGATGGCTTGAACGGTGTGCAGACCGGCCACGTGGAAATCGCCACGGTGGAAGGCGCCACTGTGGAGCTGCTGCCCGCCGCCCTCAAGCGCATGCGTGAGCGTTATCCGAAAGTGACCATTGGCGTCACGGTACAAGGTTCGCAATCGATTCCCGGTGCGGTGGTCAACGGCCAGGCTGACCTGGGGTTGGCCTTTGCCTTACCGCGTAGCAGCGAAACCATCCAGGTGTGTGTCGGCCATTTCCGCCTGGGGGCGTTGATGGCACCGGGGCATCCGTTGGCCGGTGAAAGCAGCGTGAGTTACGCGCGCTGCTGTGAACACGGGGTGATCCAGGCCAAGAGCGAGCTCTCGGTTCACCACCTGATCGCACCGCTGCACAAGCGTTCGGCGGCGACGAACAAGCCACTGCTGCACAGCAACTCGATGGAGCTGGCCCGGCAACTGGCGCGCCAGCAACTGGGCATCGCGTTCCAGACGCGCATTGGCGTGGAGGTAGATTTAGCCCGCGGCGAACTGCTGCACATTCCGCTCAGCGACCAGGGCGGGATCTTCAGCGACCTCGGCTTATACGCCCGCAAAGACCGGGACTTGCCGATGGCGGTGCAAGCCATGGCCCATCTGCTCAGTGAAGAAATCAGTTTGCGCGAACATCAGGAAACACCCTGGGCGCCGCGTATTTCCTGACTCTCAGGCCAGTTTCAGTGCTGCCGTTTTGGCATCGGCCCAGGCGAGATTCTGTTCTTTGGAACCTACAACGGATGTGCCGATACTGCGCCCGGCGACCCTTGCGCGGTCGCCATGAGCCAAAACGCCAAAGGAATTAAAACAATGAAAAAGGCACTGCACGGCGCAACCGTATTACTCACCCTGTTCGGCGGCGGGGAGGCTGTCGCGCTGGAATGGATGAACAACAGCCTGGGATTTCGCTACGGCCAGCAGTTCACCAACCCGAACAACCCGGATGAATTCAGCAAGCGCATCTACAGCTTCACCCACGCCAGCGGCTACCAGTACGGCAGCAACTACCTGAACCTCGATGTGTTCCTGTCCGACAGCCGCGACCCACGCAAGGGCACCGACCACGGCGGCAGCGAAGTGTATGCGGTGTACCGGCACCAGCTGTACGCCTCACGGGTATTCGATGTGCCGCTGGGCACCGGGGTGATCAAGGATTACGCACTGACCTTCGGCTTTGATGCTAACCGCAACAACAACCTGGCGTCGGCGAAAAAACGCGCGCTGGTGATTGGCCCGACCTTGAAGTTCAACACCGTCGGCGTGCTGGACCTGAGCCTGATGTACTACAAGGAAAGAAACCATTCCGGCATCCCTGGCGCGAAAGAACCCGATCACACCTTCGACGATACCTACATGCTCAACCTGACCTGGATGCGGCCTTTCGAGATCGGCAACCACGGGGCGAAGTTTCAGGGGTTTATCAATCACGTCGGGGAAAAGGGCGAAGACTTCCATGGCCGCGACACCGCGCCGGAAACCCTGATGCGCACCGCGCTGATGGTGGCGGTGCGTCCGGGCAAAGGCGTCAAGCCCAATCTCTACCTGGGCGTCGGCTATGAGTATTGGCATAACAAGTTCGGCGTGGACGGCGGCCGGGGTAGCCGCACGTCAACGCCGACGGTGAACATGGAAGTGACGTTCTAGCGGGCGCGCACCAGGTCGGCATCGCCATTGTCGACCTTCGGTCGCGCCAGCCAGTAGCCCAACACGGCCAATGGCGCGGTCGCCAGCATCACGATCGCAGTGATCAACAGCGGCTGGTCGATCATCGACGACACGATCAGGCTCGCCAGGAAGCACAACCCCAACTGCAAGGTGTTCTGCAATGCCGCCGCCTTGCCGGAATTTTCCGCAAACGGCATCAGTGCATTCGCCACCACGATCGGGTAGCTGGCGCCATTGACCAGGGCCATCAGGCAGAACGGAATCAGCAAGGTGGCGAGCGTCGGCACGGTCAAGGTCGCGACGAGGTACAGCGCGACCATGCTGATGCAGTACGCCAGCAGCAGCCACGGCAACAAAGTCTTGCCCTGGAACCGCTGCAACGCACTGCGGCAACTGTAGCCACCGATCAGGAACGACAGCGTTGGCAATACGTAGCTCAAGCCGATGTCATTCGGGCTGTAGCCCATCCCGCCAAGGATGAACGGCGAGGCGGTAAGCCAGGCGAAGAAACTGGCCGAGCATGCGGCAAAGATCATCACGTTGCCGGTGAACACCCGCGACTTGAGCAATTGCCCATAGCCGATTCGGGACGGTTCGCCGTCGGTTGTCAGGCGTTTCGGCAGCGGCCTGAGAAACAACGTAGGCAGCAGCAGGAGCAGCGAAACCACCAACAACACACCGAAAATCGCCTGCCAGCCCCAGTGATTCAGCATCAGCGCTCCCAGCAATGGCGCCAGGGCCGGAGACAGTGACATCAGCGGCATAATGCCGGCGAACACCCGATGGGCCTTGTCCGCCGGGTAGCGGTCGATCACCAGCGCCTGCCAACTGACGGCGGCGGAACACACGCCAATCGCCTGGACAAAACGCAAGGCCAACAGCTGCGGTGCGGTCTCGACCCAGAACATCCCCAGGCAGCCGAGCACAAACAGGGAAAGGCCCGTAAGCAGCACCGGCTTGCGTCCCAACCGGTCGGATAGCGGCCCCCACAGCAACTGCCCGACGGCAAAGCCGGCGAGGAAAATGCTCAGGCTCGCGCCCACCGCGCCGGGGGAAATCTGCAGTTGCTCGCCCATGGCGCCAAACGCCGGCAAGTACATATCCATGGCCAGATAGCCGAGCATGCTCAGCCCCGCCAGGTACCAGGTGAATCCAAAAGAATTTTTCATTGAAGCCTTGTATAACCTGCCATCAAACTATTTGCTGACTGGCGCCTATTATGAAGCTGAGCAAATCCCTGTGAAGCGATAATAATTGGACACTCTTATCAATAATTTTGAAGGCAAATTTCATGTGGTCTGAATATTCCCTGGATGTGGTGGATGCAGTGGCCCGCCACGGCAGCTTCAGCGCCGCCGCCCAGGAACTGCACCGCGTGCCGTCAGCCATCAGCTACACCGTGCGGCAACTTGAAGAATGGCTGGCGGTGCCGCTGTTCGTCCGACGGCATCGGGATGTGGAGCTGACACCCGCGGGTAAATTGTTCATCGACGAAGCCCGCGGCGTCATGAAAAAAATGCTCGGCACCCGCCGGCTGTGCCAGCAAGTGGCAAATGGCTGGAGTGGCCAGTTGAAAGTCGCGGTGGATTCCATCGTTAAACAGCAGCGCTGCCGGCAGTTGGTACTGGATTTCTATCGGCAGTTCCCGGAGGTGGAATTGCTGTTGGATTACGAGGTGTACAACGGGGTGTGGGATGCCCTGGCCGATGACCGCACCGATATCGTGATCGGCGCCACCAGCGCGGTGCCGGTGGCCAGTCAATTCACATTTCGTGACATGGGCCTGCTGAACTGGCTGTGCGTGGTCAGCAGCCGGCATCCGCTGGCAGCGGTCGAAGGCCTGCTCAGCGATGACCAACTGCGGCCCTTCGCCTCCCTGTGCATGACCGACACCTCGCGCAACCTGCCCAAGCGCGACACCTGGACCCTGGATAACCAGCGTCGTTTGGTGGTGCCGCACTGGGCTTCGGCGATTGATTGCCTGCGGGATGGCCTGTGCGTCGGCATGGCACCGGCGCACCTGGTGCAGCCGTGGATCGAGCGCGGCGAGCTGAGCGCCCTGCAACTGTCCCGGCCCTTCCCTGCCAGCCCGTCGTGCGTGGCCTGGGCACAGAACAAACTGTCGCCGGCCATGGCCTGGTTGCTGGATTACCTGGGGGATACCGAGACCCTGAATCAGGAATGGCTGAACGGGGTGCAGGTGGGCTCCGGCTACCCCGTTTGACTGATCGTTCCCACGCTCTGCGTGGGAATGCAGCCAGTGACGCTCCGCGTCAGCCTCATCCGTGTTTAGTCCAGAAGCCGGGAAAGTGTGCGCACGATCATCTCCACTTCCTTGGCATCGATGGTCAGCGGCGGCAGCAGGCGAATGATCTTGCCCCGCGTGACGTTGATCAGCAGGCCATGCTCTTGCGCCGCGCGCTGGGCCAGGTCGCGCTGAGGTGTTGCCAGTTCGATGCCGATCATCAGCCCCTGCCCGCGAATCGCCAGCACCTGGGGATGCTCGTTCAATTCCACCCGCAGGCGCGCCAGCAGCCGCTCACCCTGTTGCGCCGCGTTGTCCAGCAGGCCTTGTTCTTCGATGATCTCCAGCACCGTACAACCGACACGGCAGGCCAGCGGGTTGCCGCCGAAGGTGCTGCCGTGGCTGCCGGGGGTAAACAGTTGCGCAACAGCGGCCCGGGCCAGGCACGCGCCAATCGGCACACCGTTGCCGAGGCCTTTGGCGAGGGTCATCACGTCAGGCACGATGCCTTCATGCTGGAAGGCAAACCAGCGACCTGTACGGCCGATCCCGGTCTGGATCTCATCGAGCATCAACAACCAGCCTTGCCGGGTGCAGTGCTCGCGCAAGGCTTTCAGATAGCCCGGCGGCGCGACTTGCACGCCGCTTTCGCCCTGGATCGGCTCAAGCAGCACCGCAACAATGCGCGGGCCAAACTCCCGGGTCACGGCCTCCAGTGCCTTCAAGTCACCGAAGCCGACCTTGATAAAGTCCCCCGGCAGTTTTTGAAATCCCAACCGCACGGAAGGCCCGTCGCTGGCGGACAGGGTGCCCAGGGTGCGCCCGTGAAAGGCATTCTCCATCACCACCACCAGCGGCTGTTCGATACCCTTTTTCCAGCCATGCAGCCGGGCCAGCTTCAGCGCCGTTTCGTTGGCTTCGGCACCGGAGTTGTTGAAGAACGCCTGGTCCAGCCCGGAGAGCCGGGTGAGGCGCTGGGCCAGGCGCTGCTGCCAGTCGATGCTGTAGAGGTTGGAGGTGTGCAGCAGCAAACCGGCCTGCTCACTGATGGCCGCTACCAGCCGCGGATGGGAATGACCGACGTTGGTCACCGCCACACCTGCCACCGCATCCAGGTATTCACGGCCCTGCTGGTCCCACAGGCGCGTGCCAAGGCCACGGGTAAAGCTCAGGGGCGACGGTTGATAAGTGGTCATCAGGCAGGCGGCGGTCATGGCATCAGGCTCCAGTGCATCGTAGTGATGGCACCAGTATCGTTAGCCACCCGAGCTGGATAAACTGCACAACACTGCGATCACTTTAAACCAGGGCTTGATAATGGATCTGTTCCAGGCGATGACGGTATACGTAAAAGTGGTGGAAGCCGGCAGCATGACGGCGGCGGCGCAGGCGTGCGGCATGTCCACCACCATGGTCGGCAATCACCTGCGCGCGCTGGAACAACGCCTGGGCGTCAGCCTGCTCAAGCGCACCACGCGCAAGCAAAGCCTGACCGAGTTTGGCGGGATTTATTACCAGCGTTGCCTGGAGGTGCTGGGCCTGGTGGCCGACTCCGAGCAGATGGCCGAACAAGCCAACAGTGACGTGCCCAAGGGCCTGCTGCGGATCACCGCACCACCGGCCTTTGGCACCGAACGCCTGGCACCGGCGCTCAGCGAATTTTCCCAGCGCTACCCACAGATCAAGCTGTACGTGGTGCTGAGCAACCAGCGGATGGACATGGTCGACAGCGGGTTCGACGTGGCCATCCGCTTGGGCGACCTGGACGCGCCAAGCCTGATTGCCCGCCCCATGCAGGATTACACCATCACCCTCTGCGCCTCTGCGGAGTACCTGGCGCGCCGTGGCACACCTCAACGCCCCGATGATCTGCAGCAACATGACTGCCTGGCGTTCGCTTACCCGGCGACCGACGATTGGCGCAACGCCGACAAGTTGTGGCGAATGCGCGGTGCAGAGGGCGAAGTGGAAATTCCGGTTTCCGGCTCATTGACCATCAACAGTTCGCAGGCCTTGCGCCAGGCTGCCCTGGAAGGCATGGGCATCGTGATGCTACCTGACGCCCTGGTCGAGCCAGACCTGCGGGCCGGGAAACTGGTGGCATTACTGACGGACTACCAACTGCCCAGCCGGCCCATGCATTTGCTGTACGCCCAGGACCGCTATCGCCTGCCCAAGCTGCGGGCGTTCGTGGATTTCGTCATGGAGAAATGGGCGCGCTAGAGGCTCACCCCCAGCTCGATCAAGCGCTCCCGGGTCTGCGCGGCAGACACGTGGTGAATCCCCTGCCAACCCAGCGCAGTAGCCGCCTCGGTATTGCCGGCTACGTCGTCAATAAACACCACTTCACCCGGCTGGATATCCGGCAAATGGGCGCGCACCTGCGCCAGGCTGGCTTGGTAAATAGCAGGATCGGGCTTGATCAGCTTGATTTCGCCGGACACCACGATGTCGCGAAAATACTGCAGGAAGGGATAGTGGGCGCGGGCATAGGGAAAGGTCTCGGCGGACCAGTTGGTCAGGCCGAACAGCGGCATCTTCGCCTCATGCAACGCTTCGAGTATCGCCACGCCCTCCGGCAATGAACCACGCAGCATCTCGTGCCAGCGGTCGTAGTACGCCTGAATCAAAGGCTCGTGCTGCGGATGTTCGGCGATCAGCGCGCGGGTGCCCTCAGCCAGACTGCGCCCGGCGTCCTGCTCGGTGTTCCAGGCCTGGGTGCAGACGGTGTCCAGGAACCGTTGGCGCTCCCGGTCGTCGATAATCAGCTGGCGGTAGAGATGGTGCGGGTTCCAGTCGAACAGGACACCGCCGAAATCAAAAACGACTGCACGAATCGTCATGTAGATCCTCCGTTAGCGTGGGTGTGATAACGACCGCAGTCTGGCATGACGCGCACAAAAAAGCGGCCCCTGGAGGCCGCTTCTTCGTTACCGCAAGCGCTTAAGCCTGAATCAGGCCCTTGATCTTCACGGTCGGATTCACGTCAGCGTCGTAGTCCACGCCGTCGATCTCGAAACCGAACAGGCGCAGGAATTCCGCCTTGTAGCCGGCAAAATCGCTGATCTCGTTGACGTTGTCATCGGAGACCTGATTCCACAGGGCCGCTACCGCGTCCTGAACCTTAGGCTCAAGTTCCGCGAGGTCGGCGCGCAGGCGGCCGTCGGCGTCGAGCTTGGGCTCTTTGCCATACAGGCTGTCCTTGAACAGGCCGTAGACCTGCTCGATGCAACCTTCGTGGGTGCCCTGCTCTTTCATCACTTTAAACAGCAACGACAGGTACAGCGGCATGATCGGGATCGCCGAGCTGGCCTGGGTCACTACTGCCTTGAGTACCGACACACGGGCGTCGCCTTTCAGCGCCGCGAGGTTTTCGCGCAGGGTCAGGACTTTCTTGTCCAGGTCTTTCTTGGCTTCGCCGATGGAGCCGTTCCAGTAGATGTCCTGGGTCAGCTTCTCGCCGAGGTAGGTGAACGCAGTGGTCTTGGCGCCTTCGGCCAACACGTCGGCGTCACGCAGGGCGTCGATCCACAGCTGCCAGTCTTCGCCGCCCATGACTTTCACGGTGCCGTCGATTTCTTCCTGGGTGGCCGGTTCGAGGGTGGTGTCGACCACGACGCCCTTGTCGGTGTTGATGCCGCGCAGGGTCACAGCCTTGCCGATCGGCTTCAGGGTGGAGTTGTGCACCACGCCTTGCGGGTCGGTACGGCGTGGCGCGGCCAGGCTGTAGACCACCAGGTCGATCTTGCCGAGGTCTTTCTTGATGGTTTCGATGGTCAGGCGCTTGATCTCGTCAGAGAACGCATCGCCGTTGATGCTCTTGGCGTACAGGCCTTTTTCCAGCGCAAACTTCTCGAAGGCGGCGCTGTTGTACCAGCCGGCAGAGCTGAGCTTGCCTTCTTCGCCTTCTTTCTCAAAAAACACGCTCAGGGTGTCGGCGCCGCAGCCAAAGGCAGCGCTGATGCGCGCGGCCAGGCCGTAGCCGGTGGAAGCCCCGAGGACCAGCACCTTTTTCGGGCCGCCTTCAATGGCACCGTGTTCGGTCACGTAGTCGATCTGCTCTTTGACATTCGCTTCACAGCCAACCGGGTGAGCGGTCACACAGATAAAGCCACGAACCCGCGGTTTGATGATCATAAAATTTCTGCCTCTTCCAAGGTGCCGAAGGCCAATGGTGGCCATTACAGCGTCAATCGTACCGGTCTATGACGCCCGGAAAACCGAAGCGTCACGATAGTCGCAAATCTTCTGTTCACAAAATGCTATCCGCAACACCGCCGACCTGACCATCCGCCGAGGCATTTTAGGGGGACAACGGTAAAAATCTGTGCTGCGACTTCACAAATTTCCAGCATTTAAAACGCCACGTGAGGGCGATAACACCCTATCATGACCATATTATTTCGATATGTTTCGGCTCGGGCATGATGCCCACGGGTTGACTGACGCCTTTGCCTGGCCTGCCAGTCAACCGCGGACGGTTTTGAAGCAATCGAAGACCGTCCGATGGAGCCCAGTTTCATGAGTAAGAGTGTCATCCGCAAACGCCTGGCGTCCGCCGCATGGGTCCTTGGCGTCTTGCTGTTCATTTATTGCTTCCCCAAGACCACCCTGGTGTTTCTGCTGCTGGTGGTGTTCTGCGGCCTGTACGATTTCCTGCGCAATGGCCTGTACGACGGCGCGACCATCAAGAAGTATTTCATCGGCAACGGCCGCAATACCTGGTTGCTGGCGCCGTTCAACACGCTGTTTGACCTGTTGAGCCAGCGCAATCGCCACGTTTATAAAATGAACGACCTGCCGCCCGCCTGGCGCGAAGACCTGCAAAAGGTGATCGACGACGCCATGGCCAACAAGGACGAGATCATTCAGTACCTGGACGAGCGCATGGCCGAGAAAAAACGCGGCATGCTGTTTTTCCAATGGTACGGCCGCCCGATCGAGACCACCCTGGATATCCCGCAACTGCGGGAAAAACTGCCCTACGTGAAAACCATCGGCGTGTCGGTATTCAACGAAAACCGTTCCACCTCGTTTCACTTCGGCCCGCTGCGCATGATGTTCCGCGTGCTCTACAACATGGCACCGGCGCCCCATCACGACGGCGTCTACATCCAGGTCGGCAAGCACAAACACTACTGGCACGATGATCCGCTGTTTATCTTCGATGACACGCTGATGCATGCCTCCTTCAACAAGAACGACGCCAAGCGCTACTGCCTGTTCATCGACATCGTGCGGCCAACCCTGGTGCCGTCGGTGCTCAACGGCCTGATCGCGGCCTTTGCCGGAGCAGTCTTTACCCTGCGTCGGTTTTTCTACAAAAACTGGAAGCTGATTCAGTAACTTCTGCGGCATGATGGTGCGCGACGGTGTTTGCGCTCGGCTCCAGTGCCGGGGAAAATGCCAGTCCAATGCGACCGAAAACGGCGCGCACTATCCTCAAGCCACTGGCCATGCCTGGTCCGGTGGCTGTGCTTTCAGGGAATCAGAATGCCCCAAAGACAAGTCATCAATGCCTCCGTAAGCCCTAAAGGCAGCCTTGAAACGCTGTCGCAACGTGAAGTCCAGCAACTGAGCGAAGCCGGTACCGGCAGCATCTACACCCTCTTCCGTCAATGCGCCCTGGCCATCCTCAACACCGGCGCGCACATCGACAACGCCAAGACCATCCTCGACGCCTATAAAGATTTCGAAGTGCGCATCCACCAGCAGGACCGTGGCGTGCGCCTGGAACTGTTGAATGCACCGGCTGACGCGTTCGTCGATGGTGAAATGATCGCCAGTACCCGGGAGATGCTGTTCAGCGCCCTGCGTGACATCGTCTACACCGAAAACGAACTGGACAGCCAGCGCATCGACCTGAGCAGCTCCCAGGGCATCACCGACTACGTGTTCCACCTGCTGCGCAACGCCCGCACCCTGCGCCCGGGCGTCGAGCCGAAGATCGTGGTGTGCTGGGGCGGGCACTCGATCAATACCGAAGAATACAAATACACCAAGAAAGTCGGCCACGAACTCGGCCTGCGCAGCCTCGACGTGTGCACCGGCTGCGGCCCCGGCGTGATGAAAGGCCCGATGAAGGGCGCGACCATTTCCCACGCCAAGCAACGCATTACCGGCGGGCGCTACCTGGGCCTGACCGAACCGGGGATCATCGCCGCCGAGGCGCCGAACCCGATCGTCAATGAGCTGGTGATTTTGCCGGACATCGAAAAGCGCCTGGAAGCCTTCGTGCGCGTCGGCCACGGCATCATCATCTTCCCGGGCGGCGCCGGCACCGCCGAAGAGTTCCTGTACCTGCTGGGCATCCTGATGCACCCGGACAACCGCGACGTGCCGTTCCCGGTGATCCTCACCGGGCCGAAACACGCCGCGCCGTACCTGCAACAGTTGCACGCGTTCGTCGGCGCGACCCTGGGCGAAGCGGCCCAGGCTCATTACCAGATCATCATTGACGACCCGGCTGAGGTGGCACGGCAGATGACCGTCGGCTTGAAAGCGGTCAAACAGTTCCGCCGCGAGCGCAACGACGCGTTCCACTTCAACTGGCTGCTGAAGATCGACGAGGGCTTCCAGCGCCCGTTCGACCCGACCCACGCCAACATGGCCAGCCTGCAACTGAGCCACGCGCTGCCGCCCCATGAACTGGCGGCCAACCTGCGCCGGGCGTTCTCGGGGATTGTGGCGGGCAACGTCAAGGACAAGGGCATCCGCCTGATCGAGCAGAACGGGCCGTATGAGATTCATGGCGACCCGGCGATCATGAAACCGCTGGATGAGTTGCTGAAGGCGTTTGTAGAGCAGCACCGGATGAAACTGCCAGGCGGCGCCGCCTACGTGCCGTGCTACCGCGTGGTGCAGTGAGTCAGCGCTGAACCGCTACGCACTTGATCTCCAGCAGCAAGCCCGGGTTGGCCAGTTCTGATACGCCAATGACCGTCCAGGCGCACAACCCGCGAGGGAAAAGGCGGTTTTTCACTTCACGGAAAACCGCCATGTGCTCGCTCATGTTCACGTGGTAGGTGGTCATGTCGACCACGTCTTCAAACGTACAGCCCCCCTCCTCCAATACCAGGCGCAGGCTCTCCCAGGCGGCGACGAACTGTGCCTCGGGATCGGTGATGACTTCCAGGTGTTCCGTGCGGCCGACCTGCCCTGCGCAGTACAGGGTCTTGCCGACTTTTACCGCCGGGACGTAGCCGGCGCGCTCGACGATGGGGTGCATGGAAGTGGGGATGATGAGGTGGCGGTCGGTCATATGTTGTATCTCTTAAGGCTGGTTTCAGGCGTGTCGACGGGAAACGTTCGGACTATCGTTTTACCTGTTCCGACCCACCCACGCCAGATGAGTAACCTATGGACCAATGGATCTTGCCCTCCACTATTCCTTACCCTAAGGTAAGGAGTATCACGAGAGAGGCTTTCAACATGGCTACCGCCACACTCACTTCAAAAGGCCAAATAACCATTCCCGTTCAAGTCAGGGCCGCACTTGGGCTGAACACTGGCGACCGGGTCGAATTCGTCGAAATGGAAGAGGGCAAGTTTGCGATCATCGCGGCCAGCAAGACTGTGTCGGACCTCAAAGGGCTGATCCGCAAACCCGCCAAGCCCGTCAGCATCGAAGAAATGAACCTGGCCATCGCTGCACAGGGAACCAAAGCACGATGATTGGACTGGATACCAATGTGCTGGTGCGTTACGTCACCCAGGATGATCCCGTCCAATCGCCAAAGGCATCCAGACTGATCGAGTCGCTCACCACTGCCTCGCCGGGTTTTGTCAGCCTGGTTTCAGTGGTGGAACTGGTGTGGGTCCTGCAGTCCAGTTACCAGTCAGCCAAGAGTGAAGTGGTTGCGGTCCTGGAGACGCTGCTGCGTACCCGCGAACTGACCGTAGAGCACGCCGACGTTATCTGGCAGGCACTCCGGCGATTTACAAGCACCAGGGCCGATTTCGCCGACTGCCTGATTGAACGCTGCGCCCACGCAGCAGGCTGTGAATATACGGCGACATTTGATGTCAGCGCGGCCAAGGCTACAGGCATGCGGCGGCTGACCTGAGGCGTCGCGTTGCAGAAGCGTCAAGGCTTTGGTAGAAAATGCCCTTACTGACTTTATCCAGAGACAAGACCAACGTGCGCACGCTTTTTCTCGCCGGCCTGGCATTAACGTCCCCATTGACCCTCGCCGAAGCCATCGCCTGGCCCGACCTGCCCGACACCTGCTTCGTCAGCGGTCGCTCCGCTACCAGTCAGGATGTGGACACCGGTTGTGCGGCGTTTCTGATCAATGTGAAGGGCAAGGCGGCAGGCACGCCGATCAAGCTGGATATCCCGCAGTACGCCATGCATGTCGACGAAGGCACCGGCAAGGAAACACCGGTGATCCTCATCCAGGCGGAAGAGAATGGCGATGTTAAAGCGGTGGGTTACAAGGAGCTTGGCACCGGCCAGTTGGGCGCGGCGCTGCTCAGGGAGGTTCGGCTTCTGGGTACGAAGAAGCCGATTTAAGCCATCGGAAAACGGTCAGCGAACCCAACCGCCGCCCTGCCAGTGATAGCCGTCGTTACGCTGCTCCCAATGCGGGTGAACATAACGATAACCTGGCCGTACCGGCTCCCAGTGGCCGCGAACCGCCACATAGCGCCCGCCTTCCCAACGCCAGTAGCCACGCGACCACAGGTAACCTGGCCGCCCTTCGGGCTCGACCTCGATGACCTGCACCGGCGGCGGTTGCGGCGCGACGACTTCTACATATTCACGCTGCACCGGTCGTCGATCATGCACGACCCGCTCCTCTACACACCCGGAAGCCGCGACGACCAAAGCCGCCAATGCCGCATAACGTAACAACATACAGAATCCTCGGGCGTGACCGCCCAGCGTTTATACCGGAAAAAAAATGCCCCCTTGTTCCAGCCGCGCTCCTGCTTGGCCATAAGACTTTTTAACAGGTGCCAACTGTCAGCTTGCTGAACCCACGGGCAGACAGCAGGTAAAGAAAAACTGACCTTTTCAAGAGGCACAGACTGCGACCGGCTGTTTCAGTCGCACCAGAATCAGCCCGGCCACCACCACGGAGATCCCTGCATACGTCGACGCATGAATCTCATCGCCAAACATCAGTGCCGCCCACACCAGTGTCACGGGAGGCTCCAGGTACACCAATGTCGCCACATGGGTAGCCGTCATTACGCGCAACAACATCCACAGGCTCAGGTAAGCCACGAAGGTAGAGAACACCGTCAGCCAAACGATGGAGATCAATACGTCGGGGGTCTGCGGAATGCTCAGCGTATCGGTGTACAGCACCGCTGCAGCAAAGCCGATCAAGGTCAGCAACGACTGGATAAACAACGCCAGGCTCAGGTCGCCGGAGTCAGTGCGGGCCGCCCGCCGTTCGTACAGCGTGGCCACGGTCAGACCGAGTGCCGACACCAGGGGCAATGCATACATGACCCACCCGACTTCGGCCCCGCTGTTGCGGTATTGCCCGAAGATGACGATCGACACGCCGGCAAAACCGATCATCAAGCCCAGCCACTGCCAGCCGCCGCTGCGTTCGGCGTGGCTACCCGATGACAGCGCCGCCGTCATCAATGGCTGCAGGGCCGCGATGATCGCCGCAATCCCCGGCGGCAAACCGTTCTGGATCGCCACGTAGACACAGGTCAAATAGAGAAACTGCGAGAGGAAACCCACCACCGCGTGATGGCGGATCTGTGCCCAGGAAACCTTCAGCAGCCGCACGTTCAAAAACAGCGCCAGGCACAACGACACCAGCAAGAAACGCCAGAACAGCACGTTGAACACGCCATCACTCCGGGTCGCCAGTTTCGCGCCGATAAACCCCGAACTCCACGACAGCACGAACACCGCCTGTAACAGCAACCGCCCCACGGTTGATCGCTTCATTGAGCCTCCGGTTCGCTTGATTGACCAAAAGGCTAAGTGCCGCGCATGATTCTGTATATTTGAATAATCTGTACCACTAATCCTTAAAAGTGGAATCATGAGCAAACAACTGAATATTGATCTGTTGCGCACTTTCCACGCGGTGGCGCGCTTCCAGCGATTCAACGAAGCGGCCAATCATGTGCACCGCAGTGCCTCGACGGTGACCACGCAGATCCAGAAGCTCGAAGACCAGGTCGGTCAACGCCTGTTCAGCCGCAGCAACCAGGGGGTTGAGCTGACGATGTACGGCAAGAAACTCCTGGGCGAAACCACCGAATTCCTCAAGAGCCACGACCGCTTGCTGGCCTCCCTCACGCCGCAACGCATGCAGGGCAAGATTCGCCTGGGTTTGCCTGATTCTTACGCGCCAGACTTCATGCAGGAGTTCCTGCCCCGCCTGGTCGCCGACAACCCACTGCTGGAACTGGAGGTAGAGGCGCGCTCGAGTGGCGAACTGCTCACGCTGTTCGCCAGCAGGCAGTTGGACCTGGCCCTGATTGTCAGCGCCCAGCCGTTGGAACAAGGCGAGCGCCTGGGAGAAATCCAGCCGCTGTGGGTGGCCGCCGAACACTTCAGCTGCCCACCGCAGGCGCCACTGCCGATTGCCGTGCAACTGACAGGTTGCCCTTATCGCGCTGCAGCGATTCGAGCGCTGAAGGAGCACGGCACTTACTATCGGGTGCTGCTGGAAAGCGCGAGTTCGCCCGCTGTTGAAGCGTGTATCCGCAGTGGCATGGCGGTGGGGTTGGTGGAAGAAAGCCGCATGGGTAAGGGATTGACGCGCCAGATTGCTGGAGCTGAACTGCCGCCGCTGCCGCTGCATCACCTGTACCTGCTTGGCGACAGCAGCAACCTGTTGGCACTGCATCTGTATGAGCAGGTCAAGGCCGGCTTCAGCGTCTAGGGTGGTCCGAAACGCAACAGCACCGCATCGACAAATCGCCGCAGCTTGGCGGTGCGCTGGCGATTCGCGGTGTAGAGCAAATGCATCTGCCGACTTGGCGCCTCATAGTCCGGCAGCACTCGCACCAACTCACCGCTCTTGAGCGCCGAGCGCAAGAAATCCTCAGGCCCCAGCACAACCCCGAAACCATCCCGCGCGGCCGACATCAAGGCCCGGCTTTCATTCACGTGCAGGCGGCTGGCGACCTGGGCCTTGTGCAGGACGGCGCCTTGGTAGAACGACCATTCGCGATCAGCCGGACGTGACCAGTAGGCGTATCCCAGGCACTCGTGGTGTTCAAGGTCAGCGGGCGTCAGCGGCGTGCCGCGCTCGGCCAGGTATTTGGGTGCCGCACAGACCACCAGGCGGTAGGGCTGCAGCGGCCGGGCGGTGAGGCTGCTGTTCGCCAGCGGGCCGATACGGAACGCCACTTCGTAGCCCTCCTCCACCAGGTCGACAAACCGGTCGGTCAGGTGCAGGTCGATTTCCACCTCGGGGTTGTCGCGTAAAAATTCGGTCACCAGTGGCATCAGGCTGTAGGAGCCAAAAGTCACCGGGGCGCTGATCTTGAGCTTGCCCCGTGGTGTGTCATTCATGATCTGGGCGAGGGAGTCTGCGGCCTCTGCCTCTGTCAGGATATGTTTGCAGCGCTCGTAGTACGCGCTTCCCAACTCCGTCAGGCTTTGCCGGCGTGTGGTGCGGTTGAGCAGGCGTGCGCCCAGCCGCCGCTCCAGCGCCGCCACATGCTTGGCTACCATCTGAGGCGACATTCCCAGGCGTTCGGCAGCACGGGCGTAGGACCCCAGTTCGGCAGCCATCACAAAGGCACTCATGCTTGAAAGGCGGTCCATCATTCACCACTCCCAGTAACAATACCTAAACCAGAACGGCCATTTTTCCTCATCCAGTAGCCAATCATCATAACGTCTCTCTCAACTCAGGAGCACCGACATGAAAATTGGCATTATCGGAGCAGGCTTTATCGGACGCGCCGTTGCGCAGTTGGCGTTGGCGGCCGGCCATGAAGTGATGTTGAGCAACTCCCGCGGCCCGCAGTCGATGAGCAGCGTGCTGAGTGGCATTCGTGGGGTTCAAGTGGGTACTGCGCAAGACGCCGCGCAATTTGGCGAACTGGTCCTGCTGGCGATTCCGTTCGAACATTACCGCAGCGTGCCGGCGCAGTGGCTGGAAGGCAAAACCGTGATGGATGCCAACAACTACTACCCGAACCGCGACGGCGATATTCCCGTGCTCGACCGCTTTGAAACCACCACCAGTCGGTTGGTGGCCGAGCACCTGTCGCAATCAAATGTGGTGAAAGTGTTCAACGCTATCCTGGCGCCGGACCTGACCCAGGATGCTCGCAGCCGCGGCGCACCCGACCGGCGCGCGCTCCCGGTCGCGGCGGATGACCCGGCAGCCAAGGCGCAAGTCATCGCCCTGCTGGACGAGATCGGCTTCGACGCCGTAGATGCCGGTGGGCTGGATGAGAGCTGGCGGTTTGAACGCGCCAAGCCGGCGTACTGCATACCTCTGGATAAAGAGGGACTGAAGGCAGCGTTGGCAGCTGCAGAGCGGCAGGTCGAAGTACCCGCTCATTGGTGACACCTGCAAAAAAGCCCGCTGACCGTCACCGGTTCAGCGGGCTTTTTACGTTGCGCAGGCCCTGAATCAGGACCTCACCAACGTCTTACAGCGCGAGGTCAGAAGCTGGCTTGCTCGGCTCAGCCGCAGGCTTTGCAGCCTCGGTGGCTTTCGGAGCAGTCAGCTGCGGAATCGCAGGTGGAGGCGTCAGCTGCAGAATGTTGGCGGTGTAGGCCCATTCTTTAGCCACAGCTTCAGGGCTGTCGTTCAGCTTGGTGCCGTAGCTAGGCACGATCTGGTGCAGCTTTTCCTGCCAGGCCGGGGAAGCAACCTGTTCCTTGAACACTTTCTGCAGCACGGTCAGCATGATCGGAGCCGCGGTGGACGCGCCTGGCGATGCACCCAACAGGCCGGCGATGGTGTTGTCGGCGGAGCTGACCACTTCGGTACCGAGTTTCAGGACGCCGCCCTGCTCTTCGTCACGCTTGATGATCTGCACACGTTGACCGGCCTGCCACAGGCGCCAGTCTTCTTTCTTGGCGTTCGGGAAGTACTCTTGCAGCGCCTTGAAGCGGTCGTCATCCGACAGCATCAGTTGGCCGGCGAGGTACTCGACCAGTGGGTATTCGCGGATACCGACTTTGGTCATTGGCCAGATGTTGTGAGTGGTGGTGCTGGTCAGCAGGTCCAGGTACGAGCCTTCTTTCAGGAACTTGGTCGAGAAGGTAGCGAATGGGCCAAACAGAATCACGCGCTTGCCATCCAGCACGCGGGTGTCCAGGTGCGGAACCGACATCGGCGGTGCGCCAACGGAAGCTTTACCGTAGGCCTTGGCCAGGTGCTGCTCGGCAATCGTTGGGTTATCGGTGACCAGGAACGAACCGCCAACAGGGAAGCCCGCGTATTCCTTGGCTTCAGGAATGCCCGACTTCTGCAGCAGGTGCAGTGCACCGCCGCCCGCGCCGATGAACACGAACTTGGCGTCGGTTTCCGTCTTGGTGCCGTCTTTCAGGTTCTTGTAGCTGACACGCCAGGTGCCATCGGCGTTCTTGGTGATGTCCTGCACTTCGCTCGACAGTTTCAGGTCGAACTTCGGCGTAGTTTGCAGGTGAGCGACGAACTGGCGCGTGATCTCGCCGAAGTTCACGTCCGTACCGATCGGGGTCCAGGTGGCCGCGATTTTCTGGTTCGGGTCACGCCCTTCCATCATCAGCGGGACCCATTTGGCGATTTGCGCCGGGTCCTCGGAGTACTGCATGCCGGCGAACAGCGGGCTCGCCTGCAGCGCTTCGTAACGCTTCTTCAGGAACTTGATGTTGTCATCGCCCCACACGAAGCTCATGTGCGGAGTGGAGTTGATGAACGAACGCGGGTTCTTCAGGACGCCCTGCTGAACCTGCCAGGACCAGAACTGACGGGAGATCTGGAACGCTTCGTTGATCTCGACCGCTTTCGGGATCTCAACGTTGCCGTTCTTGTCTTCCGGGGTGTAGTTCAGCTCAGCCAAAGCCGAGTGACCGGTACCGGCGTTGTTCCAGCCGTTGGAGCTTTCTTCGGCCACGCCATCGAGGCGCTCGACCATCTCCATCGACCAGTCCGGTTGCAGCTCATTGAGCCACACACCCAGGGTTGCACTCATGATGCCGCCGCCGATCAGCAGCACATCGACTTTCTTTGCCTCTTCCGCGTGAACGGAAGTGATCCCCATCGACAAAGCCAGCCCCAGCAGGGCAGTGTTTACTTTTTTAAACATCAGTAGCACCTATGATAAAACGCCATCCGCCCCACTGCCCCTGATCATGGGCAACCCTCAATCACGCTGCGCCAGGCAACGCACCGCGGGGTGTGCACATTCATTCGGGGACCGCAGGGTGGGCACACAAGGCCGACGTATCGACCTCACTTTTATGTCCCTTCTGCGCTGACTTCTTATCATTATTGGCTTCAGCTACCTGGGCGCCAGCTAACCACCGGGACGTATACGGGTGTACGTACTCGATAGAGGCTAGACCAAGATGGCGCGCAGAATATCACGCTCGGCGCCTTATATGGACTCAGCGGTCGGGCGGCCATCAGTTCGCCAGTTTTTAAGATCCGTCTCATGTGCCTCTAAAACACAGCATTGCACTATGGATTGGCTTACCTGACGGGTAGGCAGACAACCTTCCTTCTCTTAAAAGAGGCACTGCAATGCTGAACAAACTGAGCCAACTCACCCTCGCCTGCGGCGCTTGCTGGTTGCTGGCCGGCACCGCTCAGGCGGCGGACGGGCAGATCGAATTCACCGGTTCCGTCACCGATAACGCCTGCACCATCACCACCGGCGACGTGAACAAGTCGGTGACTCTGGACCCGGTGCGCATCGCTGACTTCGCGCCCACCGTGGGTTCGGTGCTCACCGATAAAGCCAAGCCGTTTTCCATCAGCCTGGACAACTGCAGCACCGCGACCCGTAAAAACGTCGCGATCACCTTCAGCGGCCAGCAAGACGCCAGCGACCCGACATTACTGGGCCTGACCGGTGAAAACCAGGTGCGCGGCATCGCGATCCAGATCACCGACTCCCGTAACGGCAACAAACTGCCACTGAACACGCCGACCGCCGATTACGACCTGCGTGCACAGTCCAATACCTTCGACTTTACCGCTGCCTACGTGCGCACCGTCGCCGACACCACCACCGGTGAAGGCGACGACGCGGTGACCACCTCCGGCATCAGCACCGGTCAGGTGCACGCGCTGGCCAGCTTCGACGTTACCTACAAGTAATTGCTCGTCAACACCGTGGGCCAGGCGTTCGCGCGCCGGCCCGCGGGCTTCCGGAGGTCCCCCTGTCATGCGTTTGAAAGTCTATCTTCTGCTCGCCCTGCTGCCGCTCTGGCACAGCGCCGCCAACGCCGCCGTCACCGTCGGCGCCACGCGACTGATCTACGACGGCGCTTCCAACGAAGCCAACCTGAGCGTCAGCAACCGCGACGACACCTCGCCTTACCTCGTGCAGTCCTGGGTCAGCCACTTCGGCAGTGGCAACGAGGAAAGCGTCGATAACTTTTTCGTCACGCCGCCGCTGTTCCGGCTGGATGCCGACAAGGAAAATATCCTGCGCATCATTTTTACCGGTGGCCCAGAAGTGCCCCAGGACCGCGAAAGCCTGTTCCTGATGAACGTCAAGGCAATCCCGGCCATGAGCGACGATCAAAAAGGCAAGAACGTGCTGCAGATCGCGCTCAAGACCACGATCAAACTGTTCTACCGCCCGGCCGGCCTCAAAGGTTCGCTCAAGGACGCGGTGGCGCAAGTGAACTGGAAGGCCCAAGCGGGTGCATTGGCCGTCAATAACGCCTCCAAGCTGCACGTGGTGGTCAGCGAACTGAAGCTCAACGGCCTGCCGATCACCCAGGCGCCGGATGTGCTGCGCCCAGGCGAAGCGCGTGAGCTGCCGATCCAGGCAAAGGCCGGCGATGAAGTGCAACTGAGCTACATCGATGACTACGGCAGCATCGTGACCGCCCCCGTCATCCGCATTCACTGATACCCACGCGACAACCCCGGAACGCCTTTTCAGGAACGACCATGCTCCGTTCATTCCCATTCATGCGCCGTCGGGCCGTGAAGGCTTTCGGCTGCCCGCTCGTGGCCGCCGCCGTCTTGCACCTGGCCCCCGCACACGCCGGCTACGAGTTCGATGCGTCGTTTCTCGAAATCGGCGGCGGGCAGAGTTCGGCCGCTGTGAAACAACAGGTCAGCGCCATGAGCGACGGCCAGTTGCCGGGGATTTACCGGGTGGATATCCAGCTCAACCAGCGCTCGATCGAACAGCGTGATGTGCGTTTCATCCGCGCCACCGGCACCCAGGAACGCTCGAGCACCGGCCTGTTCCCCTGCCTGGATGTCGAGTTCTTCCGCGCCCAGGGCGTGGCCGACACGGCCCTGCAAAACCGCACCGACGCCGACCCCACCTGCATTGCGTTCGATCAGGGCCTGGCCGGCGTGAGCTACGACTACGACTTCAACCGCCAGATCCTGTCGATTGAAATCCCACAGGCCTACCTGGGCAGCATCCCTTTTGAAGTGCGCCGTCGGCAATGGAGTAACGGCGAACAGGTGGCCTTCACCAACTACAGCTTCACCGGCAGCACCGTGGAGTCCGATACCGGCCGCCGCCAGGACCAGTTCGGCAGCCTGAGGAGCGGCGTGAATGCCGGGGCCTGGCGCCTGCGCAATTTTTCGACCTGGCAAAAAGGCAGCACCACGCCCGGGCGCTGGGAGTCGCTGGAAACCTACGCCCAGCGCGACATGGGCAATATGATGGCGATCGCCACCCTGGGCGATTCCACCACCGAAGGCGACCTGTTTGACGCGATCCCCTATCGCGGGCTGGGCATCGCCTCTGATCTGGACATGCTGCCCGACCAGGCCCGCGAATTCGCCCCGGTGATTCGCGGCATTGCCAATGGCCGCTCGCGGGTGATCATCCGCCAGCGCGGCTATGTGATCCATGAGCAATGGGTGCCGTCGGGGCCGTTCGCCTTGACCGACCTGTACCCCACCGCCAGCAATGGCGACATCGAAGTCACCGTGGAAGGCCCGGACGGCCAGCGCCAGATCTACACCCAGTCGTTCTCGTCGGTGCCCTACATGCTGCGCGAAGGCCAGCAAAGCTATTCGGTATTCGCCGGCCAATACCGCCCGGCGCAATCGTCCTTTGTGCAGCAAACCCCAACATTTATCCAGGCCTCCCTACGACGCGGTTTGAGCGGCAGCACCACGCTGTTTGGCGGCAGCCTGCTGAGTAATCAATACAACGCCGGCCTGCTGGGTTTTGCCCACGACTTTGCCGGCTTTGGCGCGATCTCGGTGGACGTGACCCACGCCCGCAGCGACGCCGTGGGCCGGGAGAAAACCACGTCCAGCGGCCAGTCGTTTCGCTTTCGCTATTCCAAGTCCCTGGCGGCCACCGACACCAACTTCAGCCTGATCGGCTACCGCTACTCCACCGGCGGCTACTACTCGTTCAACGAAGCGCTGAACAGCCGCAGCACCGAGCAAACCCTGGACACGTACCGCAGCGGCCACATGAAAAGCAACTTCACCGCCAACGTGTCGCAGCAATTGGGCGGCTACGGCGGGGTCTATGCCAACGTGTCGAAAACCGCCTACTGGGACAAGAGCAAGGCCGACACCTCGATCCAATTGGGATACAGCGCGAGCGTCGGGGACATTTCCTACTCCCTTGGGCTGGGCCTGAACAAAGGCGCCAACAGCGACGACCGCAGCCTGTCCCTGAGCATCAGCATGCCCCTGGGCGGCACGCGCAGCCAGCGCGTTACGGCCAACATGAACCAGAGCGCGCGGGGCTCGGCATCACGCACCGCAACCCTGAGCGGCAACGCGTTCGAGGACGATACGCTGGCCTACAGCGCGGGTGTGTCGCAGCAAGTCAGCGGCGCGCAACGCCAGACCGGCGGCACCTTCGCCGCGCAATACGACGCGCCCAACGCGATTGTGCGCGGTGCCTATAACGAGACCACCGGCAGCCGCCAACTGGACATGGGCGTCGAAGGTTCGGTGGTGGCGTATGGCAGCAACCTGATGTTCAGCCAGCCATTGGGCGAAACCAATGTGATCGTCGCCACACCGGGCGCCGCCGACGTGGGCATCAGCAACAAGCGCGGTGTGCGCACCAACAGCAATGGCTACACCGTGGTGCCGCAGGCCCTGCCCTATCGCAAAAACCGCGTGTCGCTGGACACCCAGTCGATGCCGTCTGACGTCGACATCGCCGAGCCGGTGCAGGAAGTCACGCCAAACCGCGGCGCGTTTGTACTGGCCGACTTCGACACCCGGCGCGGCCAACGCATCCTGTTTCGCATCAGCGACACCCTTGGCGAAGCAGCGCCGTTTGCCGCCCGCGCCGAATTGCTTGCCCCGGATGGCCGCGCCCTCGGCAACACCCTGGTGGCCGACAAAGGCCGCGCGTTCCTGACAGGCGTGCCGCCCGAGGCGCGGTTGTTGGTCAGCGTCGACGGCCAGCCGTGGTGCAGCCGTGAATTGAAGCTGGACGAAACAGCGCCTGCCGACGGCGGCATCACCCAAATGAATATTCAATGTGAGCGCGCGGCCGGTGGGTCGGGTGCCAAGGATTCCTGACATGATCGTTAAAGCAACACATAAGGTGCGTGGACGGCTGATGCTTGCGCTGTTGTGCGCAGTATTGAGCTGCCTTTCACAACAGGCGCAAGCGTTGGTCGAAGGGAATCTCAACTGCACAGTGCCAGGCGTTCCGAGCGGCGGCTACACGTTTACACCGGGCCAGGCGATCAGGATCGTCTTCGAGGGCACGTGCACCGTTCGCCGCGCATTCCCCTATTCAGCCGGTTTAAATACGCGAATCAACTACATGAGCGGCCCGAATCAAGCCCCGTTGAGATGGTCCGACCCGTATAACAACATCTATTTATACGATCTGAATATCGGCCAATACAGCCGCAATTGCCTGGGCGGCTACTGCCGGCCTCTACCCCTTAATACTGTGGTGCCTTACCGCTACATTCTGGTGGGCACAGCACCCCAAACTGCAGGCACACGTTGGATAGGGGTGTTGCTGGGCGTTACCTCGGAAAACTGGCTGGGTTATGGCGAGTGGTTTCTTAACACAGGGTTTTCATACACCGTAGTCCCGCCTGCCTGCAGCCTGAGTTCACCCGGCAGCGTCAACCTGCGCTTCGGCTCTATCAGCAACAGCGACATCAATAACCAGATGCAGTCGACCACAGTGTCAATTAAATGCTCGGCGCAGATGCGAGCCAACGTCTACCTGCTTCCAAACCAGACGGTAGTCAGCCCTACTACCGGTGTGACGCGCACCTCGCTGGCAGGTTTGAACATGCAGGCGCTGTGGACCGACACCCTGAACCCGGTGAACTTCACTACCCCGCGCTTTATGCAGTTACGCGTGGGCAGCAATGACGTAAACCTGAGCTTCAAGCCACAACTGGCGGCCGGGCAATCACCGACGGGTGCGTTTCAGAGCCAATACACGCTGAACATCGACTATCAATGAGGGCCTTGCCATGAAAACTCCACTGCTCGCCCTGATGCTGCTCAGCAGCACCGCTCACGCTGCCGACGTGGTGAATATCACCGTCAGCGGCACCCTCACCCGCCCACCGTGCGTATTGAGTACCGGCACAACCCTGACCGCCGCATTTGGCGACGTGCGTACTGACCAGGTGGCGACCACCGGCACTGTGGAAGTGCCGGTGCGCTTGAAGTGCTCGTCGGGTTCTTCGCTAAATGTCAGCTTCACGTCCAATAACGGCACCTACACCTCCACCGTGGCCAAGACCACGGCGGATAACCTCGGTGTGTCGTTGCTGTGGGCGGACAACACGGCGGCAAACCTCAATGGCACCGTCAAGAAATACACCAACCTCAGCGGCGACGTGGATATCAGCCTCAAGGCGCAACTGGTCGAACGCGGCACGCTGGCGCCGGGCGCGTTCACCTCGTCGATGGTCATGACCCTCAATTACCTATGAAAGCGCTCGCCTGGATGCTGCTGGCCGTAGCCAGCACCGCCCTTGCGCAAGCGGCGGAAGAAGCGCAGATCGACGTCAGCGGCAAGCTGACCGCACCGCCGTGCACCGCAAGGTTTCCGAGTACGCAACAGGTGGACCTGGGCAAGGTCAACCTCAACCAGTTGGCCGACGGCAGCACCGTCGCCACCGATGTGCCGCTGGTCTTCGACTGTCAGGCGGGCGCTCAGGTCGAGCTGAGTTTGTCGGCGGGCATGGCCCGGGCCCTCACCGTCAGCCCGGTGCTGCTCACCAATCTCCCATCCCTGGGGTTGCAGGTGCAATTGCGTGACAAGACCGACAAGCCGGGGATCGGCCTGGGCCAAACCGGCACCTGGCCGGTAGAAGACGAACCGTTGGCGCTGACCCTGCGCGTCAAGCCCGTGTCCCTGGGCGAGCTGCCCGAGGCGGGTAGCTACAAAGCCACCCTGTTGATGCAGATGACGTACCGCTGATTACTGAAACTGCCGGGCTTCGATGCAATAGGTCAGCAGCGCCTGGTCACTGTCCACCTCCAGCTTGCGCATGGCCGAAATCTTCTGCGCGCTGACGGTCTTGTTGCTGCGGCTCAACTGCCGCGCGATATCGCTCACGCTCATGCCCGTCACGAATAAACGCAGCACTTCCATCTCCCGTGGCGACAGGCTCTGGAAGCGCGCCTGCACCTGGGTCACATTGGCCAAGACCGAAGTCGCGGCGGGCTCCGGTGCGCGGTAACTGCGCTGGGCACTGATCGCGCCGAGGGCCTTTTCGATCTCGCCGTGCAGGTGGTTCTTCTGGATCACCCCGGCCACACCCAATTCCTGCAAGCGGGTGAGAATCAGGCTGTTGGAAATCATGGTCAGCACCAGCACCTGGGTCGCGGGAAAGTGACGCAGGATGTACTCGATCAGCTTCAACCCATCGCCATAGGTGTCGTCACCCGGCATGTTGAAATCGGTGATCAGGACTTGCGGCCGGTGCTTGCGCAACTGCTCGATCAGTTGACTGGAACTGACCGCCTCGCCCACCAGGCTGTAGCGTGAATCACGCTGCACAATTTCGCGCACGCCCACCAGTACGATCGGGTGGTCATCGGCGATCACAACGTTCATTTCTCGCATTCTTTATCTTCCTTGTAATGGGCTTTCATCAAGTTTGCGACTCTGCCAGCAAGCACTGCGCAACCGCTGTAAGCCGTGCGCACACGCCTCGAATCTGCGTGGTGGCGTATGTATCCAGCGGTGCGTCGTACAGGGTGTTCTCCCATGCCTGACAAGCGCTGGACAGTTCCCCGGCACGCACACTGGCCAGCGCGCCGTTGAGGCTGTGCAAACGCTCACGTACGAGGGTGGCATCGCCGGCCGTCAGGCCTTGTTCGATCTGCTGCACATCCACCAGCAACGTGTCGGCCATCAGTTGGCGCATGGCCGGGGAAAGCTCGATCCAGCCTTCACGGTCCCGGTCCACCTGCACCACCGGCAAGGCCGTGGCCCGCCGGCAGTGCGCCATTAACGCCTGGCGCAGCATGCTCAGGCTCAGCGGTTTGACCACCCACGCGTTCATGCCCACCGCCAGGCAACGCTCGCCCTCCTCGCGCAGGGCATTGGCGGTGACGCCGATGATCGGCACCTGGACGCCTTGTTCACGCAACGCGCGGGCCAGGTCGTAGCCGTTGAGGCGCGGCATATTGATGTCGGTGATCACCAGGTCGAACGGCTGCGAACCCCAGATTTGCAGCGCATGCTCGCCGTCACGCGCTACGGTGGGGTGGGCGCCAAGGGCCTCGAGCTGTTCTTGCAGCACGGCCTGGCTGACCGGGTTGTCTTCGGCGACCAGCACGCGCACGTTCAGGCACGGTGCGTCCAGGCACGGCGGCATCGGCGGTTGTTCCGCAGAGGGCAGGGTTTCCTGAAGCACCGGCAAGGTGATGAACAGCGAAAAACTGCTGCCCAACCCTGGCTCGCTGACCACGCGCATGCTGCCGCCCATCAACTCACTCAAGCGCGAGCAGATAGACAGGCCCAGGCCGGCGCCATTGCCGTCCTGGTCGCCCGCTACCTGATAAAACGGCTTGAACAACTGGTCCAGCGCCTTTTCCGGAATGCCCACGCCGGTGTCAGTGACCTGCCATTGCAGGGTCACTTTATCGTCAAGTAGTTGCTGCACCATCAGGCGCAAACGCACGCGCCCGGAGTCGGTGAACTTGATCGCGTTGCCCAGCAGGTTATGCAGGACCTGCCGGATGCGGCCAGCATCGCCAAGCAGTTGCGGCGGTAGCAGCGGGTCGATCTCGGCATCGATCTGCAAGCCTTTATTGCGCGCGGTCGCGCTGAACGCCAACACCGATTCCGCCACCAACTGGCCCGGGCTGAACGGCGCCGCTTCCACGGCCATTTGCCCGGATTCGATTTTCGATACATCCAGTACGTTGCTGATCAACTGGAACAGCACAGTGGACGAACCCTGGATAATTTCCAGGTAGTGGCGCTGGCGCTCGCTCATGTCGGTCAGGGCCATCAGTTCCAGGTTGCCGAGCACGCCGTACAGCGGGGTGCGGATTTCATGGCTCATGGTTGCCAGGAACACGGTTTTGGCCTCGTTGGCTTCGGTGGCTTCCTGGCGCGCCTGGGTCAGCAACTGGGCTTCGTCCACGTGTCGGGTGATGTCGTTGCAGCCGCAGAGGAACACGTCCTCACCTTCGTACCGCGCCGCCACCACCACGACCTGCAAGTACCGCCCCTCCACCGCCAGGCACATCTCGCCGGGGGTATCCGGGCCATCGTTGGCCTTGAGCACGTCGAGCAGCGGTGCGGTGCCCTGCAATTGCAGCGCGCGCTGGTTTTCCAGGAGTAACTGGTGATCGCTGCGGCGCACTACGCACAATCCCACCGGGGCGTTGTGCAGCATGATGCGGTTGAATGCCTCGCTCTCGAACAGACGCTCCTGCGCGCGTTGCGCCGGGCTGACGATGCGGGTCTTGTACCAATGGTTGATCCACCAGCCCAGCAGCACGGCCGCCAGAAACGTCAGGCCAAGGCCCAGCAGCGGCCATTTGGCGTAGCGCAGGAAATCCTGATAGCTGATGGCGTACAGGCCGGTCCAGTGCTCTCCACCCTCGCTGAGCATCTTGAAGCGCAAACCCTGGCTGTTGAAGCTCAGGCCCAGGGGCGCCATGTGTTCATCGCCGAGGCTGCCGAGCAACACGTCGCCCTGGGGCGAGATCAGGGTGAACTGGTTGTAGACCGACAGTTGCAGTACTCGCTCGATTTCGTCGACCTGCGAGGTGTCCACCACCG
The DNA here is from genome assembly GCF_013385475.1 of Pseudomonas sp. G5001. Lineage (NCBI taxonomy): Bacteria > Pseudomonadati > Pseudomonadota > Gammaproteobacteria > Pseudomonadales > Pseudomonadaceae > Pseudomonas > Pseudomonas sp. G5001. Next base: position 135,425 of record NZ_JACAPZ010000026.1, on the reverse strand, counting down.
CCGCCAGCGTGAGCAGGCCCTGAGGCTGATTGGCCGGCAATACGGCGGCAGGCGCGTCGAGGCCGATCATCGCGACCACGCTGCGGCTGTTCTGGTACAACTGCGGCGGCGCACGCATCCAGCGCACGCGGCTGTCGGTCAGCAGGAGGCTTTGGCTCTGTTGCAGTTGCTGCAAGCGGCTCACCACGTCGCGGTACTGCTCGCGCAACAATGGCTGGTGCTGGCGCAAGCCGCCCACGCCGGGCACGGCCAGGCTGGCGACGGCATTGGGGGTGAACACGAACAGCTGCGGCGAGGCGTAAAACGAGCTGGCCCAGTAGCCGCCGTAGTAGTCAGTCAGTTGCACGCCAAACGCCAGTGCCCGGCGCGTGTCATCCGCCGAGAACGTCTCGGCGTGGGACAAGGTGAAGGGTAGCGACATCGCAAACCCCTTGGCCTGCAACACCACCTGCCCGCCTTCGTGCTGCAACTCCACCACCGAGGTCGACTGCACGGCCGGCAGCGGCGGCGCGTTGCTGCGGCTGTAGCCACTGGCCACGTTGCGCAGGAACGCCTCGTGCTCATGGATGATCTCCACCACGCGGGCGAAGTGGAACTCGACCTTTTCCTGTTCAGCGTCGAGCAACCGCGACACCGCCCAATAGCAACTGCTGGACAGCAACAAGGCGAGCCCCGTGAGCAATAACAGGGCTTTGTTCAAGCGTTGAGAGCTTTGCGCCAGCTTGTCCAGGCGCAGACTTGCATGTTTCATCGTCAGTACCGCAGAAGCCTGAATCAGGATATGGGGCCTATGCTTGATCCCGGCATTGGCCAATAACGCCCGGCTGACCGGGCGACCCTTCCTTCGGGCTTCTTGACTGTGTGACCCTGGCCACTCACATAAGTGCTGGCGCAGGGCCATCCTCGATTAACAGGGCGCTGAATTTTTCCGCCGCCACGGCATGGGAGATCAGGAAACCCTGCACCTGATCGCAGCGGATACGCCGCAACACCGCCAGCTCCGCCTGGGTCTCGGCGCCCTCGGCGATGGTGGTCAGCCCGAGTTTGCGGCCCAGCTCGACAATGCTTTGCAAGGCCGACGCCAGGCTTTCGTTCTCGGCACAGCCATGCACCAGTGACCGGTCGATCTTGACCTCGTTGAACGGCGTCGACACCAGGTTGAAGTAGGAACTGAACCCCTTGCCGAAGTCATCCTGCGCCAACCCAAAGCCCATCATGCGCAAGCGACATGCTCCAGCGTAGTAGTTACTGGGCAGCCGTGTGGTGGAGCTTTCCATCAATTCGAAGGTAATTTGCCGGGGTTCGGCGTCGCGGCTTTGCACCTGGGCAAGCAGGCGGTCGACCAGGTCGCTCTGGTCGAGCAAATGCGTGGGCAGGTTGATCGACACCGGCAGCCGGTAACCGAGTTGCGCCCACTGGGCCTGGGCGATGAGGGTTTGGCCGAGAATGCAGGTGAGCAAGCGGGTTTCCAGGTCAAGGCGCTCGATGTCGTCAAGAAACGCGCCGGGCATCAATAACCCTTCCACCGGGTGCACCCAGCGTGCCAGGGCTTCGGCGCCCACGATGCGCCCGTCATGCAGGGATTTTTTCGGCTGGAACCACGCCTGGATTTCACCATTGGCCAAGGCGCGCTCAAGGTTCTCCCGGGCATGGCTGACACCCCGGTGGCAACACGGCGTGCGCGCCTGCTCGGCGAGTTTGTCGAGGCAATCGCGCAGGGTGCGCACCTCGCGTTCGCGCACCGGCTTGGAGATTAGCCCGGCGACGGTCAGGCCGAGGTTCCCGGCCACCTGCCCGGCGCCCACCAGCATGCGCCGCGACGCCACGCTCATCAGCGCTAGCGCAGGCGGCGCGTGCATGCGGGCCAAGTGCTGGATCAGTTGCACACCGTCCATCCCCGGCATCATCAAGTCGCTGAGCAGCAGATCGTAGCGCTGTCGGGCCAGGCGTTGCAGCGCGGTGGCGCCATCCCAGACCACATCGACGTCAAACCCGCCGATGGCCTGGAAGACGTTGATCAAGTACTCATGCTGGAAAGGATGGTCTTCCACGATGAGTACGCGATAGGCGCTCAAAGCACCCTCCTCTGATAGCGATGCAGGCACTGGTAGAGGGCGCGCAGGGTGAACGGCTTGACCAGGCAATGATCCATGCCAGCGTTCAGGCAGCGCTCGGCTTCGTCGAGCATCGCGTTGGCGGTGGCCCCGATGATCGGCAGTGAGCAACCCAGGCGACGCAGTTGTTCGGTGAGTTCATAGCCGTTCATGCGTGGCATGTTGACGTCGGTGAGAATCATGTCGAACGCGGTATCACCCCACAATGACAGCGCTTCAATGCCGTCGCCGGCCAGCACCACGCTGCAGCCGAGCTCTTCCAACTGGTCGCGCAGGATCAACTGGTTGATCAGGTTGTCTTCGGCCACCAGCAGGCGCAGGTTGAGGCTGAACTCGGTGGGCTTCTCGCTGATCCTCGGCGACAACAACTCTTCGCTGCCCTGGGCGCGGCTGACCGCGCGGTTGAGCGCCTGCAGGTTGTTCAGGCCGATCTGCCAGGGATAAGCGCCATGCTCGTCGACCGCGGCCATCACCCGCGGCCCGGACCAATGCAGCAACTGGTCGGGCTCGGTCGGGCCGGGATACAGCTCGACCAATACCGCGCCGGGGTCGGCCTCGGCGGACTCCGGCGCACCGAGTTGCGCGCGCGCGCCCCAGCGACGCAACCAGCCGCCAACACTTTCCGCCAGCTCACGCACCGGCGACACCACATACACCCGCTCGCCGAGCAGCGGCTGCGCCCAGGGAGCCTGGTCGTCGTCGTTGACTTGCTCCAGCGGCAAGGTGAAGGAAAAGCTGCTGCCCAGGCCCGGTTCGCTGACCACCCGCAAGGTGCCGTTCATCAAGTGCATCAGGCGCTTGCAGATCGACAAGCCCAGGCCGCTGCCGGCGACCACATTCGCATTGCCGCTGACCTGGAAGAACGGCTCGAACAGGTACCGCTGGTCTTCCTCGGCGATGCCCTTGCCGGTGTCGACTACCTGCCACTGCAACATCGTGCGCTCGCCTTCACGGCTTTCCAGGCGCAGACGCAAGACAATCCGGCCGCTTTCGGTGAATTTCAGCGCGTTGTTCAGCAGGTTATTCAGGATCTGGCGGATGCGTGTGACATCCCCGCTCACGTGGTCGGGCAACTGCGGGTCGAGGCAGGCGAACAACTGCAGGCCCTTGCTTTGGGCGGCGCCTGCGTAGCCCTGGATCACTTCCTGCACCAACTCGATCGGTGAGAACGTGCTGAACTCTAGGGACAGTTGTCCCGCTTCGATTTTCGACACGTCCAGCACATCGCAGATCATTTGCAGCAAGTTCGCCGACGAGCCCTCGATGGCATTCAGGTAGCCACGCTGCTGGCTGTTAAGGTCGGTGCGCGCAAGCAATTCCAGGGTGCCCAGCACGCCATACAATGGCGTGCGGATTTCATGGCTCATGGTTGCCAGGAACAGGGTCTTGGCCTCATTCGCCGCGTCCGCCAGCGTGCGCGCCTGCTGCAGGGCCAACTCCACCTGCTTGCGTTCGGTGATGTCGCTGAAGGCGCAGATCAGCACCTCCTCACGCTGGTAACGGGTTGGCGCGAAACTCAGGTACAGGTGACGACCGTCGGCCATTTGCAGCTCGTCGGTGCTGCTTTGTTCCGACTCATCGAACGCGCGGCGAATCCAGCCGTGACACAGTTGCTGGCGCTCGTGGCCGTTGCCCAGCCATTGCCGGGACAGGGGGTTTTCCAGCACTACCTCGCCGTCGCTGCGGCGCAGCACGCACAAGGCCACTGGCGCGATGCGAATCACCGCACTGCTGAATGCCTCACTCTCCACCAGCGCTTCGATGCGATTGGCTGCCGGGATAATCAAACGCTGATCGATGCGCCGCACCAACCGCACCATCAACAAGCTGGCCGCTGCGCACAACAGCAGGCACAGCAACAACGGCATGGCCAGGCTGGGCAACAGTGAACTCAGCTCCAGGCTGTAGACGATCTGCCACTGGGAGTAACCCAGGTGCTTGCGAATGGCCAAGCGATCCGGCAGCCAGCGGCTGCCTTCCCAACCAAAGCTGGCCGTGGCGTGATACTGGCGCAGCACCTGCGCAGCCGACGGTTGATGAGGCGTGCTGCTGAAAATCAGCTGCCCGGCGCCGTCAAGCAACATGAAGTCCCCGGCTTTTTCATGCTGCAGGGCGTTGATCAGGTCCGGGCCGTCCACCTCCAGCCCGAGCCAACCCGACGTGGGGCTACGGTCGTCGAGGCGGGTGAAGATGTATAGCGGTGAATCCAGGCGGCTCTGCTCAGTCAGCCACAACTCATCGCTGACCGAGACCTTGCCGGTGTCCACCGCCATCAACCGCTGCAATACCGGCTGCGGCACATTCTCCGGGGCCGCCCCAACGGTAAACAGGCGCTCCACCACCGGCTCGGCGCGCTGCGCGACGTAGATCAGGTTGACCTGGTTGACCTGCAGGTAATCAAGCAGGCGCCTAGTCAGCCAAAGGCTCCAGATATTGCCCGCCTCGCCCAAGGTGATGTGCAACTCTTCGGCCGGCACATTATTGAGGTTGCCCACGGGTGGCGTGACATGACGAACCGTCGACAGGCCGAGGCTTTTGAGCAGCGTCTGGCGGCTGACAAAAAAACTCTGCGCATCGGAAATCGCCTCATTCATATAACTGCGCCGTAGCGAAATTTCCTCATTCAACGCCGCACGCAAGTAGCTGTAGGCACCCACATACACGCCGAGCACCAATGCCAGGGCAAACAGCCGCAACAACTTGCGCGCGGCCTTGGGCGTCGAAAAAGAAGAGTCGAGTGGTTGCAGGAAATGTTTGAGCTTCATCGCCAAAAGAGTAAGCGTGGCGAGAGGGTAGTTGAATAAGACGGATCTCAAAGCCCCGCACTGCTTGCGCCGATGGAACTCTCGCGCAACACGCTGTTCTAGACACCTTCGTCGCTGCTTGCGTAGCATCGGCGGCTGTCCTTCGTGCACTTCATCAAACAGAGTTACCCATGACTATCCAGCAAACACCCGGGCACGTGCTGCCCGCGCGCAGCGCCGCCAAAATGGAAGCGGCCATGGCCGTGGGCGCCTTTGCGATCGGCACCGGCGAATTCGCCATCATGGGGCTGATGCCCGACATCGCCCACAACCTCAATCTCAGCGAACCGCAAGTGGGCCACGCCATCAGCGCCTATGCGCTGGGCGTGATGGTCGGCGCCCCGCTGCTGGCGATCCTCGGCGCCAAGTTGCTGCGTAAACACATGCTGCTATTGCTGATGGGCCTTTATGCCCTGGGCAACCTCGCCACGGCGTTTACCCCAACCTTCGGTTCGCTGGTGGCCTTCCGCTTTATCAGCGGCCTGCCCCACGGCGCCTACTTCGGCATCGCCGCCGTGGTCGCCTCCAGCATGGTGCCCAACGACAAACGCGCTGGCGCCGTCGCCCGCGTGATGATGGGCCTGACCCTGGCCATGCTGCTCGGCAACCCCATCGCCACCTTCCTCGGTCAACACCTGGGCTGGCGCTCGGCGTTCGCACTGGTCAGCGCCATCGCCCTGTGCACCATCGCGCTGGTCTGGCAATTCGTACCGGATCGCCACGACGAACCCCGCAGCGACCCGCGCAAAGAACTGCGTGCCTTCACCAAACCGCAGGTGTGGATGGCGCTGTCCATTGGCGCTATTGGGTTTGCCGGGATGTTCTGCGTGTTCAGCTACCTGGCGCCGACCATGCTCGAAGTGACCAAAGTCTCGCCGCAGTGGATCCCCTTCGGTCTGGCCGCGTTTGGCGTAGGCGGCATCATCGGCAACATCGCCGGCGGCAAGCTGTTTGATCGCCTGCAATTTCGCGCAGTGGGCTGGATTATGGTGTGGTCGATGGCCGTGCTGATCTTCTTCACCTTCGCCGCGAGTTCGCTGTGGAGCGTACTGCTGGGCATCGGCCTGGTCGGCACCATGATCGCCATGGCCGCGCCGCTGCAAATCCGCTTGATGGACATTGCGCATGAAGCACCGAGCCTGGCGGCGGCGTCCAACCACGCGGCGTTCAACCTGGCGAATGCGCTGGGGCCGTGGTTTGGCGGGATGGCGATTACAGCCGGGTATGGTTGGACTAGCACGGGCTACATCGGCGCGGCTACGGCGCTGGTGGGCCTGGGCATCTACCTGATCGCCCGACGTATGAAAGGCGGCCACTAAAGCCCTCCCACGATCCAATGTGGGAGCGGGCTTGCTCGCGAAAGCGGTGGGTCAGTCGCGGAGTAAATGACTGCCCCACCCGCTCAGTCAGTCATCATGCATCAACCCCGAACCATACTCCCCGTAACTACTCCCCAGCGCGTTGCCGCCAAAATTCATCTTGGCGGCCTTGCTGGGGCTGTGGTCGCCAAACGCTTGGCATCCCCCTGAATAACAAGGGTCGCTACTCACGTCCGACGACCCCGTCGAACAAGCGGCCAACAGCAACGTGCCAGCGATCATCAAGACTTTGACGAGATTGGAGATCATTTTTCAGTTCCCTTTGGACTGGAGGCGTATAGGTCCTCTCTTAAGAAGGATCGTAGACCTCATAAGCGCAGGGAATTATGAAACTTTGCTGAATGACAGGATGGGTTCAGTTCAGTTTGCCGCCTTGAGGTAAGGCGGCAGGGTTCGGCGTCAGGCGGTGGCCGTGCTGCCTACAGGCGCGACTTGCTCCAAAGCTCGGTCAACGAGTAGAGCACTCAGGTCGATTAGCTGCTGAATGCCCATTACGATGGCGCGATGGGGTTCATCGAGGTCGAAAGCCAGGGTTGCAGCCATTTGGTTGGCGGATTCCAGGTTTTCGGCGGCGTTGGCTAGAAGGGTTTCGGTATCTATGTCGGGGCTGACGCGGAATAGGTTGCTGCTCGGTTGCTCGGCGGGAACGTCGTTATCGGATGACGGCAAGTAATGATGGATAGCACGCTGAGCCGCAGCTTGAAGCTTGGCATCAGTGGGGGCAGCGTTTGAAGCATGGGGCGGATTCGGTGTGACTTTGTACATGGCGAAGCTCCTTAACTATTCAGGAACTGCCAATCTCACTTCCACATGAGGGTGGCAGCTGTACGCAGGTGTGGAAGACCAGGGCTAAGGACCCGGCGCACCGAAGTGCCCCGCGCACAGCCGCCATGACACATGATACAGGCGTAAAAAAACGCCGGCTGGTGTTTATAGGCGATTGCGTCTTAGCTGGTACGGACTTCCACATCCGGCCACTGGTTTTCCAGCGGTTTTAGGAGGTTAGCGATGCGAGGTCTGAGGGACAAGCTGAGAAAAGCGTGGGAAATTTCTCAAGGAAAATTGGAGAGCTCCATGGTATGCCCCTGCATGACCACCATGAAAGACGTCGTACAGATCCTCCAGTGCGGTCCGCTGATTGCGAAAAACTGCAGCAAAACCGAGCGAGTGATCCCCCGTGACATAAATGTCGCTACTAGCGGACAAAGAGCAGCTTGCATACTGCACCGTCTCCGAGTGCATCGATTGGTCGATCCCCTGCGCGAGCATTTTCCCACCAAGGAAGAAATTAATTCGACGGGTTTATTTGACTCTAATCATTTCCACTCAAGGTCTGAGCTATCGAATTCGAAGACCCTGCTGCCTTCTTGGTAAAAATCGGCCTCGATGTAGATTTTTTCGGACTTCCGAGCTTGGGCAACGAACGACGACGCACTGCTGATGAAAAGTAAATTGGAGCTGTGGTCATCAGGCTCGCTGGCTGACATGCGCAGAGCATTGCCCTTAGAAAATCTGACGCGTACATCGCAGTCATCGTATCCACAAACAAACTGACCTTTCTCGATAGCTACATACACCGACGTGCCCCACCGTGGATGCTTACGGATAGTGAGTGTGGCTCTTTGCACGCCGCTGTACGGAAATTTGAAATCCACGGTATTCAACGACGAAACGTACGCCCGCCGCACTGGTTTTCCGGACATATTGTCCTCACCATCAGAGTAGTTCCAGGTTAACCCCATGCTTCGCCGAAGAGCCTTTTCTGCTGCAGCTTTTTCTCGGGCTTCCGCTTCTCTGGTCTGCTGAGTAGCGAGCCTCGAGAATTTATCAGCATTGGCCTGGTAGGTCTGGTCGATAGCGGCTAGTTGGGCGTAGGTGCCTGCAAGACTTTTGTAATCGCCCTGCTGGATACTCGCAATGGACGTGAGGAGAGTCGATTTCTTTTGCTGCTTTTCAACCTCAGCCTTTTGCCCCGCGACCTTCGATAGCGCTTGGTCAATCTCAAAGCTGCCAGCATCACTGTACTTAGAGCCCAAGGCAGTGGCCCCGGCGTAATCCTGCTTGTCGGTCAAGACATTCATCTCCGCGAGGATTGCATCTTTGTTAGCGGAAACGTAATCGCGCTTTTCCTTCAAGGCCTGCTCCGCCTTTTGCTGGCTGACTAACGCTTGCTGAGCAGATCGCTCGGCGCGATCAGCATCCAAAGCCTTGTTGCTCGTGTAGAAGAAAAGACCAAAGCAAACCAAGGCAACGACAGCACGGCCACCTGGTGTGATGGTGATATTGGTTTTATCTTTGATCAGTCTGTTGATCTGAGGTACGAACATGCCGGCTGCGAGAAGCATGATCAAACCAGACTGGAAGCTGGTGAAGATAGCGCCCAGGGCAAAAATTAAGAAAACCGCAAACAGCAGCCACATCGCAAACGATCTGAAAAATCCGACAACCCTTGAGTCTGCCACTGCTATCGCTCCCTGATAAAACGTCAAGGAACGTATGTAATAGCACTGTGCTAGTCAACGCAATACCGACAACTGACCTACCGGCTAATCACTATAAGTACCTCCAAGATAGAACTCTAAGGATCAACACCCCACCCCTCCTAACCCATTGCCGACAAACAGATCACCCTGGAAATCTCCATGCCAGATCCCAATACCCTCACGCAAGACCTGCCCCGCCGCTTCTCCGTGGCCCCCCATGATGGATTAGAACACCTTTTTTCAAGCACCTAAAAACAGCGCCTTGATACCTCTCTTTTTCTTCCTAGTACCACTTTCGTACCACCTCACCGACAGATCGTGACAATCCCACCCTGCTCCATAGCCAATATTGAGCACTCGTCTTTCCGCTCTCATTGAGGACACTGTCGATTGCGAATATTCGGCCGAACTGGATAACCCCACATCGATCGATTTCTATGGTGAAATGCAGACGAATCAATTTGACATCATTGGTGCGAGGGATTGCTATTTGAACGATACACTGGTTGTAATCGACTCGATTGAGGAGTTGCAAGCTCGTCCCGAATACGAGCCTTCACTTGCATTTTACCCGCACGCGTCTCGCCGCTTTGGGTCTGTGATCGCACCCTACCGATTCTTAGAGAAGATCATTTGCGGCATTGCCCATTGCCATCAACCTCACATGGCGGGCTACCTAATCAGTACAAGTGACGGGAAGGAAACAGGAATCGGAGGGAGCTGTGGCAAAACTCATTTTGGAGTTTCGTTCACAAGAGAGCGCAAGCGCGTCGACCAAGCAATCGCACGACGACAACGAATCACCGCTATCAGTTCGCTGCTGGCGACGATGTCGGAGACGCTTGTCGAGATAGAAGCAATCGACATCGCATTCAAAAATCTCTCGTCACTCAAAACGCGACTGATGGGCACAGTCGGGCCTGAGGTCTTCCAGAAACTTCGCCAGCGCGCTGATCGAGATCAAGCTGTCATTGAGAAAGAAGTCCCGATGACTAGGGCAGAAGCACATGCTCATTACGAAACGTCAAATCGATATGAAGGTGATGGACTTGGTTGGCCGACCAAGCCGGTATACGTAGCCACTATCGAAGGCCTCCCCTTTTTCAAAGCTCGAATTAAGGACATGGTCGTCACAAACCTTATTCATCCTATGCGCGAGCTAAGCAAGGTCAAACCAAAGGACTTAGAATCATTAACACCGCGCCAGTTACAGCGGGAAGCAAAATGGGTGGGCGAGGTGCCGAAGCATCTCGAGCGTGCCCGTGAGGTGATTCATGCAGGTAATCGTTTTTTCACACCAGAAAATTTAGCCAAAATGGTCAATTTTGGTGCGTCTTCAGGTCCATTAATGATAATGATCGAGGATCTGAAAACCCAATGATGCTCTTGTTTCCAGCCACCGAACGCTGGCCTAAGGGCGACACAACCTTTGGGCATGGTCAGAGGATGATGCGGATAGCTTCAATTTCGCCTAGCCGCTTGCCGGCCACATCAGAAATGTGCCGAGGGCAGGCTGCCATTGGTCGGCTGTAACGCTTACATAGGAAGTAGGTCGTTAGGAACCCGTCACGAGTAAACCAACGGGCACCGGCTCATAACCAAGTTTACAGAGACGAATACAACCTGATTGTCGGTGCCGTTCGTCACGATACTGCGCAAGCAGTTCTAGCATTACACAGCATGAGGGCTTTATGGAGTTACTTAAAACGATCAGGGATGAGTGGGTTGTTATCTCTACAACGCCCTTCACGTTCGTGATTCTGGCAGTCTTGATGTTTGCTGCGGCGTACTTTGTCTGTCGCTGGCGGTACACGGGTACCATTGAAGAATTGAACGCAGGCAAAGAAACGCTAACGGAGCGTTTGCACCTGAGATCTGAACAAGCCGAGTCTCATCGAGAGAAGGCTACCAAGTACGACCAGATGCTGATTGAGGTTATCGATTCTGGTACGCCAGAGCTGAAAGAGAAAACACTAAGCTTGGTTAGCGATCTGCGTGAATTCAAGCAACGTTGTGCCCGGGAGGATAACGCAAACATTTTTGGATCCGGACTCGGCAGAGAGGAAGATGACACGGAGCTGGCAAGGCACCAGGCATGGGAGCAACGAACCCAAAAACTTATCGCTTCTTCGATGGAGCGGAGCGAAGAGTATAATCGGCGCTTTAAGGTCAACACCATTATATTACGGGACGAGCTACGTAGCCGCTTGCCGAATTACAAAAGTGATGAACACGATGATTTTTTGTATGAGCACCCGACAAATAACCACGGCATCGAAGCCGTCGCCGATGATCTCGAGAGAATGGCAAAAACACTCTCATAGATCGAAGCGGTACACGCCTATATAACTGTGCACTACATACAAAAACCCCATTGGAAAGCTAACCAATCCAATGGCAATTGCCAACACCTGAACGAATAAAAAATTATGATATCAAACATAAAGTTCCGTTTTGGTCGCACACCAGCATCTCAACCTGAAACAATTTCGACTCCAGCCGTAACGGTTTTCGTAGGCCCCAACAATTCAGGCAAAAGCAAGGTATTATCTGAGATCAACTTCTACTGCCGCATGGGAGCGAAAGAAGCTAACTCGCTAATCCTAGACGAGCTTAGCTTCGAGCAATTAAACGAAGAGAACACCCTCAAGACAATATCACACTTTACACTTACTCCCAGCGAATACGACCATATTTCACCGGAAAACGTTTTATTTGGCGGCAGACATAGTAGAAGCCAACAAAATATCAACCAGCTGAAGCAAATAATACAAAACCCCCAAACTAACCACCCTTACTATTGCCAATGGTTCTTAACACATTCGGTATTAATGCTAGATGGGCGCAGCCGAATATCTCTCGTAGAGGATCAGGTAGCTGGCGACTTGCAACAAAGTCCGCAAACAAGCTTACAAGTGCTGTTGCGTGATGACAAGAAGAGACACGAAGTACGGCGCATCATGTACGAAGCATTTGATACTCATTTTGTAATCGACCCTACAAATCTTGGACAACTTCGAATTCGCCTATCGTCACGTCCACCTCATGACGATCTTGAAGAGCGAGGCATACATCAAGCGGCAATTGAATTTCATTCCAAAGCTGCGCCGATCAATCTCTCCAGCGACGGTGTAAAGGCATTCACAGGCATCGTTACTGAGCTAATTGCTGGTGACCCTCGTGTGGTCCTAATAGACGAACCCGAGGCGTTCTTACATCCATCACTTGCTTCAAAACTAGGCTATGAAATCTCGCGCGCCGCGCTATCAGAAGGTAAACGAGTTTTTGTATCTACTCATAGCCCCTCTTTCGTCATGGGATGCATTCATTCTGGCGCGCCCGTCAATATCGTGAGACTTACATATAGAGGAGGTATCGCAACATCCAGAGTACTTCCAAGCGCAGACATTTTGGAGCTAATGAGGAACCCCCTTCTTAGGTCAACCGGCGTTCTTAGCGGATTGTTCTATGAGTTTGTAGTCGTTACCGAGTCCGATGCCGATCGAGCATTTTATCAAGAAATCAATGAAAGATTACTGCGATTCAGTCCGAGCCACGGAATACCAAATTGTCTATTTATAAATGCTCAAAACAAGCAAACAATTCAGACGATAATTCGTCCGCTCCGTGAACTAGGAATTCCAGCAGCGGGAATTGTTGACATCGATGTATTGAAGGACGGCGGTAGCACTTGGACAAACATGCTAATAAGCACGAGTGTCCCAAACATATCACACAACTCGCTTGCCACCATGAGAGTTGCGGTCAAGCAGGCGATGGATGCAACGGGCTTAAACATGAAGCGCGATGGAGGAGTTGACATACTAAAAGGAGAAGACAAAGAAGCAGCGATTAACCTTCTAGAGCAATTGGCTGACTATGGGATGTTCGTTGTACCCAAAGGCGAACTAGAATCTTGGCTAAAAATAACAAATACCTCAGGGCATGGCCCGTCATGGCTAATAGATATTTTTGAAAAAATGGGCGAAAACCCATCATCACCGAACTATATAAAACCATCTGAAGGCGATGTTTGGGAGTTCATATCAAAAATTAGAGCATGGCATGTGAACGCGAATCGCAAGGGAATTCCTTCATAATAATTCGCTGTAGCTTTATCTCATCTATCTCAATTAAATCGCTCACAACTTCTTTAATATTAATTAAAAACTCTCGTTATCAGTTTCCGCAGCTGATAACGAAAGTTCGATTCCCTTCACCCGCTCCACGATGCTCAAGGCTTCCAGCGGTATCAAGTCGACGCGACACAGAACTGGTGACAGTTACTGTGAGTAGCTAAACGTGGTGATGTTCGGGAAGAACTGCTTCACCAGCTGCGCTACGCCGGAACCCATGTCGGTGATATCGATTCCGATGTAGGTCACCCAGTAGCGTCTGGTGACCTGGCGAACGGATATCGGGGTAAGACCACGATATATGACGCAATGGCCGGCTTCTGATCCTCGGCATATTTCACACGCGTTAACGTTACGTGCGACATGGTCAGGAGCGCATCACACACCTCCCCGACACCCGCGATGCTTCCCTGATAAACTGCACACCATTCGCCTCGTTGACTCAGATCTCCAATGCCCCTACAAACCGCTCCACTCTCCCGCCGCTTCTCCGTTGCCCCGATGATGGATTGGACTGATAGGCACTGCCGCTTCTTCCTGCGCCTGCTGTCCAAAAACGCCCTCCTCTACACCGAGATGGTCACCACCGGCGCGATCCTCCACGGCGACCACGAACGCTTCCTGCGCCATAACGAGGCCGAGCATCCACTCGCCCTGCAGTTGGGCGGTAGCGTCCCTGCCGACCTGGCCGCCTGCGCCCGCATGGCCCAGGACGCCGGCTACGACGAGGTGAACCTCAACGTCGGCTGCCCAAGCGACCGGGTGCAAAACAACATGATCGGCGCGATCCTGATGGCCCACCCTGCCTTGGTGGCGGATTGCGTAAAGGCGATGCAGGACGCGGTCTCGATCCCGGTAACGGTTAAGCACCGCATCGGCATCAACGGCCGGGACAGTTACGCCGAGCTGTGCGATTTCGTTGGCCAGGTGAAGGACGCGGGCTGCACCAGTTTTACCGTGCATGCGCGAATCGCCATTCTGGAAGGGCTGTCACCGAAGGAAAATCGGGACATCCCGCCCTTGCGCTACGACGTTGCCGCCCAGTTGAAGCAGGATTTCCCTGAACTGGAGATCATCCTCAACGGCGGCATCAAGACCCTCGAACAGTGCCTGGAGCATTTGCAGACGTTCGATGGCGTGATGCTGGGCCGCGAGGCTTATCACAATCCGTATCTGCTGGCCGAGGTGGATCAGCAGCTGCTTGGCAGCACTGCACCTGTTATCTCCCGCGCCGAGGCGCTGACGCAGTTGCGTCCTTATATAGCCGAACACTTGGCGACAGGTGGCTCGATGCACCACATCACCCGCCACGTACTGGGGCTGGGGACGGGTTTCCCGGGGGCGCGGAAGTTTCGGCAGTTGTTGTCGGTGGATATTCATAAGGCCAGTGATCCGCTGGCGTTGCTGGATAAGGCTGGGGAGTTGCTGGAGGGACGGTGATTTGGGTGTCAGTGGGTTTATTGGGTGGCTGACACGACGCCTTCGCGAGCAAGCCCGCTCCCACATTTGGATGGGGGGATGTCAGGAAGATGGGGCAAGGCTGCTCCCACCGTTTGATCGGGGTGGTCATCGGGCAGTTGGGTTGAACCTGCTGGCTGTTTTGGCCTCCTATTGAGCATTGGCCGGTGATTCAAACGGCTGTTTTCAGGTTGTTGCCCTCGCAAACGATCGAATGCATTTGCGCCCTTGAGCGGCTGTCAGCGCTCGGGTAATGTCATCAGACCCACAGGACAGAGCACGCCCATGACTTCCAAGCTGGAACAACTCAAGCAATTCACCACTGTAGTAGCCGATACCGGCGATTTTTCTACCCTCGCCAAGCTCAAGCCACAAGACGCCACTACCAACCCTTCCCTGCTGCTCAAGGCCGCGTCGATCCCAGGCTATGCCAAGCTGCTGGATGAGGCTGTTGCCGACTGCAACGGCGATGTAGGCCTGGCCAGCGACCGTTTTGCGGTAGCCGTCGGCCAGGAAATCCTGAAAGTGGTGCCCGGCCGCATTTCCACCGAGGTGGATGCCCGTCTGTCGTTCGACACTGACGCCGTCCTCAAGCGCGCCCATCGCCTGATCGACCTGTACGACAAGGCCGGCATTGGCCGTGACCGCGTGCTGATCAAGATCGCCTCCACCTGGGAAGGCATCCGCGCCGCCGAGCAGCTGGAAAAGGAAGGCATTCAGACCAACCTGACGCTGCTGTTCTCCTTCGCCCAGGCCGTGGCTTGCGCCGAAGCCGGCGTGTTCCTGATTTCGCCGTTCGTGGGCCGTATCTACGACTGGTACAAGAAGGCCAACGGTAACGACTACACCGGCTCCGAGGATCCGGGCGTGCAGTCGGTGACGCGCATCTACAACTACTACAAGGCCAATGGCTACAAGACCGTGGTAATGGGTGCAAGCTTCCGTAACCTGAGCCAGATCGAAGAGCTGGCTGGTTGTGACCGCCTGACCATCAGCCCGGACCTGCTGGAAAAACTCGCAGCCGACAACGGCAAGCTGGAACGCAAATTGTCGCCAGGCCATGCGGGCGAAGCCCGTGTGCACTTGACCGAAGCGCAGTTCCGTTGGGAATCCAACGAAGATGCAATGGCCACCGAGAAACTGGCCGAGGGCATTCGTCAGTTCGCCCGCGACCAGGAAAAACTCGAAGCGCTGTTGACCGCCAAGCTCTAAAAACGGCGGCGACAAAAAGGGCGGCACCTGTGAGGGTGCCGCCCTTTTTTTGTATTAGCCGATTTCGAGCCGAACTCAGTTAAAAATGTGGGAGGGGGCTTGCTCCCGAATACAGGGCGTCAGTCGCTACATTCACTACTGACCCGCCGCTTTCGGGAGCCAGCCCCCTCCCACACTTTGACAGTGTTTCAGCTGGAAATTAGTGCCGCTCCAGCGCATTCACCAGGTCGTGGAACGCCTCGCGGTTGGAGTCGTTCAAGCCCATCAGGATCTTGTGGGCTTCCAGTACCTTGACCCGTACCACTTCCTCGGACTGGTCCTGGGACGGCAGGTCGGTCAGGCATTCCGGGCACGGGATCGGGCGGTCAACGATGTTGAACACTTGATCGAAGCCCATGGACTGCAACAGACGGGTGATGTCTTCGTGGGTGGTGACGACGGTCGGCAGCAGTCCGACCTTCTGCCGAGACAGAATGGACAACTTGGCCAACAGCCCAAGGGTGGTGCTATCGATGCTGCGGGTTTCGGTCAGATCGATCACGATCGCCGAGAAATTCAAGGCAGTGAAGATCCGCTCAATCGTCGCATCCAGCGCCGAACACAAGGTCAGGCGCACTTCACCGACAAACTTCAGGACAAAAGTCCCGTCTTGCTCGGCGAATTGGATTCTTCCGGTACTCATCAAAGATTCCTGCTCAACACCAATAGGGCGATATCATCCGGCATCTCCCCTAGCGTGGCCAATCCAAAAACCTGCCGCAGGCCATCCAGGCTGCCGCCCGCCGACCTGACCCGTTGGGGCAAGGCGGCTTCTTTCTCTTTGAGTGTAGGCTCTGGCAAAAGGTCCAGGATACCGTCGGACATCAGCGTCAGGCTGAACGTCGGCGGCAATTCCAGGATGTGGTCTTCGTAGGTGGCTTCATTGAACAAGCCAACCGGCAAACCACGCCCTTCCAGGTAGCGCACACTGTCTGGAGTGTATAAAACCGGCAATGGCAGGTGACCGCCAATGCTGTAGGTCAAAAGACCTGTTTCTTCATCAATCACGCCGCCGACCATCGTCACGTGCTTGCCCAGCTTGCAGCTGATCAGGCCCCGGTTGATGTGGCCCAGCACTTGCGAAGGGGTGAACTCCGGCAAGGTGCCATTGCGCTTGGACTCGAACAACAGCCGTGTAGTCATGAACTTCAACAACACGGTCACGAATGCGGAGGAGGCGCCGTGGCCGGAAACGTCGGCCAGGTAGAACGCGACACGCCGCTCATCAACGCGGAAGTAGTCGACGAAATCACCCGACAGGTACAGCGACGGGATGATCTGGTGGGCAAACTTGAACTCGTCGATGCTCCACGGGCTCACCGGCAGCATGTTCATCTGCACCTGGCGACCGGCGTTCTGGTCTTCCTGGAGCAGGTTCAGGCTGGCTTCGAGTTCGCGGTTGGCGGTTTCGAGCTTTTCACGGTAACGCTGGTTTTCCAGCAGCAGCCGTGCACGATCCAGGGCACGACGCACCGAGTGCTCCAGCACAGCCAGGTCTTCCAGCGGCTTGATCAGGTAGTCGGCAGCGCCGAGGCGCAAGGCCTCGACGGCATCGTTCATCACGCCGGCACCGGACACGACAATCACCGGCGTCTGCGGGGCGATGTCGGTTACCTGGCGGATCAGCTCAAGGCCGCCCACCTGGGGCATGCGCAGGTCGCAGATCACAAGGTCGGGCTTGTCGCGCTCGAATACCTGGAGACCCTGGAGGCCGTTGCTGGCCTGCAGGACGCTGAAGCCACTGTCTTCCAAATAGGCCGCAAGACTCGCGCGCACTACTTCGTCGTCATCGATTATCAGCAGCGTGGCACTGGTTTTCTGCATGTGGGCAAACGGCGCCAGAATTAGGTTGGCGTAGGCAGCTCGACAATGGCCGGGCTTACTACTGGATTCGCTTTCTAGCCTCTCTGTCCTACAAAACGCCGAGTTATTGCCGACGCACAAAGGTAAAGCAGAGGTGCCCTTCTAAGGCGCAGACGGTACTCCCATCCGCCAGGGGTTTCAAGCTCACGGCGATGGTCGCCGGGCGTCTTTACATCGCAAATCACCAGTAGTTATAAGAACGCATAAAACCGCGACTTAAAGTAAGCACGTAACCCACGGATAAACCTCGAATGCCGCCCACAAAAAAGGCGACCCGAGGGCCGCCTTCTTCTTTCAAGCCTGGGGCTTAAAAGTCGTCTACAACCTTGCCATCCTTGACCTTGAACTCGCGGTTCTGCAAGTAAGCGTTGCGGATGAAGGTGTATTTGTCGCCGCTGATCAGCTTCTCGGAGGACAGCAGGCTGGCACGCGTGTCGACGATATTCAGGCCGAAGGTGCTGTTGCGCCAGCCGATATCGTTCATGTAGCGGTACGGCTGGGTGTAGCTGTCCACGTATTTGGACGGCGCGTCACGCAGGGTGCTTGGGCCCAGCAGTGGCAGCATCACGTAAGGACCGCTGTCGACGCCCCAGTAGCCGAGAGTCTGGCCGAAGTCTTCGTCGTTGCGTTGCAGCCCCATTTTGGTGCCGACATCAACGAAACCCAGCACGCCGAACGTGGTGTTCATCAGCAAGCGGGCAGTGTCGACGCCTGCAGCGTGGGGCTTGAGTTGCAGCACGTCGTTGGCAAAGTTGCCGACGTCGCCGATGTTGCGGAAGAAGTTGTGGATCCCGTCCTGCACGAACTGCGGGGTCACGAACTGATAGCCTTGAGCCAATGGCTTGAGGGCATAGGTATCAACGGTATCGTTGAAGGTGAAGATCGGGCGGTTGACGCTTTCCCATGGATCATCTTCCGAGGCCGCCTGGGCTACGAAAGGAACCAGCAAAATACTCGCACATACGGACAGCTGAGCTAGACATTGGCTCCAGCGCATAGCTTGAACTCCTTGAATGGTCTGTCATGGGCGCTATGCCCTGAATGAGGCCGTCAGTATATGACGGAAGTGTCAGATTAGGCAGCCTTGCAGAAATGTCATTCAGCAAATGCACAAAATTCCTACAATTGCTGCGGGTGTAACTTGCTTGTCACCCAAGTCCGGTAGCGTCACTGCTATTTCAGGGACGTCGAAATGCCACACGCCGAGATTGTTAGTGCCAGCACCCCGTCCTTGACGGCCGTACTGTTCGGGCTTAGTGGCTGCCTGGTGGACTTTGGTTCCCAGGCCCGCGCCGATTCCGCGCCTTCCAGCGATACCCATGCCACTGTCGGCGCCCTGAAGATCCTGCGCAGCCTCGAAGAACAGCGCGTCCCTTGTGCATGGCTGGACGAGTTGCCGGCGTCGGTTTCCACACCGCTGGCCGCCGGGCTACCCCACTGGATCAAGGCTGCCAAGCCCTCCTCCACCCGCTGGCCGGCGCCTCACGCCTGCTGGCAGGCCCTGATGGAACTGAATATCGAACGCCTGGAAGGCTGCGTCCTGGTCAGCGGCGAGCCACGCCTGCTGCAATCGGGGCTCAATGCCGGGCTGTGGACCATCGGCCTGGCGTCCTGTGGCTCACTGTGCGGGCTTTCGCCGCAGCATTGGCAAGCACTCACCGAGAAGGAACGCGAGCATAAGCGCGCCAAAGCCACTGTCGCGCTCTATGGCCTGGGCGTGCATTCGGTGATTGACCACCTGGGCGAACTGCAGACCTGCCTGGCCGACATCAGTCTGCGCCAGCTTAAGGGCGAGAAGCCCTGATCGAGATCATGCACAGTCGGCGCCAGTGGATTAATCTACAGGTCAGCCCATAGACCTTTCCCGGCGTGCCGCGGTCTATGTCAGTGCCTATCGATAAAAGGAAGAACGCCATGCCTGCCCGCGAACAACTGCAAGAACAGGTCAAAATTTTGCGCGAGCAATTGGATCAGAATCCAGAAATGCCCCTCGAACAGCGCGAAGAGCTGCGAGATTTGATTGCTGAACTGGAAGTTCAGGAGCCACTGGAAGGTGCCATTCAGGATCCAAGCATCGCCGACGGTGTGAACCTGGCCGTAGAACGCTTCGAACTGGAGCACCCGGGCATTGCCGGGACCTTGCGCAATATTGTGGTGACCCTGGGCAACATCGGGATTTAATAGCCCGACACCTATCAAATGTGGGAGCGGGCTTGCTCGCGAATGCGGTCCGTCAGCTGATAAATAGGCTGGCTGATACACCGCTTTCGCGAGCAAGCCCGCTCCCACATTTATTTTGGGTGAAGGCTACTGTCGAGCCAGGCGCAGGTTCTGGAACTGCTGCTCTTCAGTACTGCGATACGGGTTGATATCCAGCCCGCCACGCCGCACATAGCGCGCATACACCGTCAGTTTCTCCGGCTTGAGCAAGCGCTGCAGATCGAGAAAGATCCGCTCCACGCACTGTTCATGGAAGTCCGAGTGCTGGCGGAAGCTCACCAGGTATTCCAGCAGGCTGGCATGATCCAGCGCCGCGCCGCGGTACTCCACCGCCACACTGCCCCAGTCAGGCTGGCTGGTCACCGGGCAGTTGGACTTGAGCAGATGACTGTGGACGCTCTCCTCCACCACGCGCGAATCGTCGCAACGCAACAGTTCCGGGCGCGGGTGCTCGTAGTTGCTGACGGTAATGTCCAGGTCATCAATGCACACACCCGGCAACGCGACCACGCCTTCGGCTTCAACCTCGCCCAGGCTGCGGATGCGCACGCCAACCGGCTTGCCGGCCGCTGCACTCAGGTCGGTGCGCAAAGTCGCTTCAAGGCTTTGCACATCGGCAAACGCGGTTTGGTTCAGCGAGTTGAGGTACAACTTGAACGACTTCGACTCGATGATGTTCGGCGAGTCGGCCGGGATACTGAATTCACCGATGGCCACCACGGGTTTGCCGGATGGCAGCAGCCAGGACAGTTCGAAGCAGTTCCAGAAATCCACGCCTTTATACGGCAGGGTCTCGGCACTCAGGCCCAGCTCGGCCCATTTGGCGGCGCGAGGAATCGGGAACAGCAACGACGGGGTGTAGGTGGAGATGTATTCACTGGACTTGCCCAGCGGCGAATGTTCGGCTGCGGGATGCATGGCGGAAACCTGGCTAAATAAACGCCGCCATTCTACCCGCCTTT
Source organism: Pseudomonas sp. G5001 (assembly GCF_013385475.1). NCBI lineage: Bacteria > Pseudomonadati > Pseudomonadota > Gammaproteobacteria > Pseudomonadales > Pseudomonadaceae > Pseudomonas > Pseudomonas sp. G5001. The sequence continues at coordinate 114,755 of NZ_JACAPZ010000026.1, read as the reverse complement.
GCCCGTCAATGGCTTACTGGCTGACGGTCAGCTTGCCGACCATGCCCGCCTGGTAATGCCCCGGAATGTTGCAGGCAAACTCCAAGCCGGTGGCCTTGGTGAAGGTCCAGGTCAGCTCGGCGGTCTTGCCTGGCTCTACCAACACGCTGTTGGGGTCGTCGTGCTTCATGCCTGCCATATCACCATGCCCCATCGCACTGTGGTCCATTTTGCCCATGCCGGTCGCCGTCAGCATGCCGCTGGCCTGCATCTGCAGCATCTCTTTCTGATGCGCTGCGTGCATGGCGGCATCGCCAAGGTTGAATTCATGAAGCAACTGGCCTTTGTTGACCAGCACAAAGCGCACGGTCTCACCGGCTTTTACATCAATAGCCTTGGGCGAAAAGGAAATGTCCTGCAGCACCACTTCCACCGTGCGCGTGGCCTTGGCGGCGGGCGCGGCCTCACCGAAGGCGAAGGTTTCAGCCGGGGATGCCAGCACCGGAAGACTCATCGCCATCAGGCAGCCCGCCAACAACCAGGATTTACGTAAAAACATGCTCACACTCCAAAGGTTCGGAATCAGTCTGTGGGACACTTTACGAACGCGCCGCTGCCAGCCAGCTGACTGCCAGATTACAACTTTGTCAGCTTGAGCCTGCTGCCGGATGTGCGCGGTATAACGTCTGTGTTCCCGTAAAACCATGAGCCGCCCATGAAACTGCTGATCGTCGAAGACCAACCGAAAACCGGCCACTACTTGCGCCAGGGGCTGGCCGAGGCCGGGTTCAACACCGAGCTGGTGGCCGACGGCACCAGCGGCCAGCACCTGGCGCTGACCGGTGACTACGACCTGTTGATCCTCGATGTGATGCTGCCGGGCCGCGATGGCTGGCAGATCCTCCAGGCCGTACGCAACGCCGGGCTCGACATGCCGGTGCTGTTCCTTACCGCGCGGGACGCCGTGGAAGACCGGGTGCATGGCCTGGAACTGGGCGCCGACGATTACCTGGTCAAGCCCTTCGCCTTCTCCGAACTGCTGGCCCGGGTGCGCAGCCTGTTACGCCGTGGCAGCAGCCCCCCCCAGGAAACCAGCCTGCAACTGGCCGACCTGCGCATGGACCTGATCCGCCGCCGGGTAGAGCGCGACGGCCAGCGCATCGACCTGACGGCCAAGGAGTTTTCCCTGCTGGAACTGCTGCTGCGGCGTCAGGGCGAAGTCTTGCCCAAGTCGCTGATCGCCTCCCAGGTGTGGGACATGAACTTCGACAGCGATACCAACATCATCGAAGTCGCGATCCGCCGCCTGCGCCTGAAGGTCGACGACAACTTTCCCAACAAGCTGATCCATACGGTACGCGGCATGGGCTACGTGCTTGAGGAGCGGTTCAGTTGATGAAACGGATTTCCCTGGCCAGCCGCCTGGCGCTGTTGTTTGCCGGCTGCACAGCCGTGGTTTCGCTGCTGGCGGGCGTGCTGTTCAACCATGCCAGCGAGGCGCACTTTATCGAGCTGGACCAGCAGTTGCTCGACGGCAAGCTGATAGCGCTGCGCAGCACATTGCAAGGTGCCGACACGCCAGAACGATTTGCCTTACGAGAAACAACGCTGCGAGAAGAACTCAATCGCCAGCCCGACCTGGCCCTGCGCATCACCGCCGGCGATCAGCGCTGGTTCGACGGCGCTCCCGGCATCACCCTGCCCCAGGCGCCTGGCCTGCAAAGCGTACAGAACGCCGGCACCGATTACCGCGTGTACAACGCGCCGCTGATTCCTGGAAACGCTGACTCGCCACGCCTGACGCTGATGCTCGACATCACCCATCACCAACACTTCCTGCAACGCATGCAGCATCTGATCTGGCTGACCGTCGGCCTTTCCGCTCTGGCCACCGCCCTGCTCGGCGCCTGGGCCGCCCGCAGCGGGTTGCGACCGCTGAGGCGCATGAGCGAAGTCGCCAGCGGCGTCTCTGCCCACTCCCTGACCCAACGCCTGCCCCAGGAACAAATGCCCGCCGAACTGGCGGAACTCGCCCAGTCCTTCAACGCGATGCTTGGGCGCCTGGACGATGCCTTCCAGCGCCTTTCGGCGTTTTCTGCCGACATCGCCCATGAACTGCGCACGCCACTGTCGAATTTGCTGACACAGACCCAAGTCATCCTCACGCAGCCACGGGCGCTGGAGGACTACCGCGAAGCCCTGCACAGCAACCTGGAAGAACTGCAATGGATGGCGCAGTTGGTCAACGACATGCTGTACCTGGCCAAGGCGGACCATGGGCTGCTGGTGCCCAAGCGCGAAACCCTGGTGCTGGCGGACGAGGTGGAGGCATTGCTGGAGTTTTTCGCACCGCTGGCGGAGGACGTCCAGGTGCGGCTGGTTCGGGAAGGCAACGCCAGCACTTCAGGTGACCGCAGCATGTTGCGCCGGGCGATTTCCAACCTGCTGGATAACGCGTTGCGGTTCACCCCGCCGGGTGGCGAAGTCAGCGTGCGGATTGTCGAGGGGATGCAAGGCGTGACGCTGAGTGTGCAAAACACCGGGGAAGGCATTCCCGAGGCATTGTTGCCACGGTTGTTTGACCGGTTTTACCGGGCAGATCCGGCGCGTCATGAAGGGAGCAGCGAACATGCGGGGCTGGGTTTGGCGATTACCCAGTCGATTGTGCGGGCCCATGGGGGGCGGATTTTCTGTGAGTCGGGGGCGGGATGGGCGAGGTTTGTGATGGAGTTGCCGCAGGGGTATTGATGCAAGCTCTACCGGCCCTTTCGCGAGCAAGCCCGCTCCCACATTTTGACCGAGTGCATTCAGGAAGAACGCGGTCAAAATGTGGGAGCGGGCTTGCTCGCGAAGGCGGTCTTAAGAATTACGAATACCTGAGGGCATGCGCCGGCTCAATCTTCGCCGCGCGATACGCCGGATAGATGGTCGCCAAAAAGCTCAACACAAACCCCGCCGAGCAAATCAACAACACATCCCCACCCTGCAATTGCGAAGGCAGGTTGCTGACGAAATACACGTCCGAACTGAAGATATGCTGCCCGGTCACCCGTTCCAGCCAACCCACCAGTTCACTGACGTTCAGCGCCGCAATCACGCCGAGGATGCCACCGATCAAGGTACCGACGATCCCGATCACCGTCCCCTGCACCATGAAGATCGCCATGATCTGCCGTGGCGTGGCGCCGATGGTGCGCAGGATCGCAATGTCGGCGCCCTTGTCGTTCACCACCATGATCAAGGTCGCGATGATGTTGAACGCTGCCACGGCAACGATCATCAGCAACAGCAGGCCGATCATGGTTTTTTCCATCTTCATCGCACTGAACAGGCTGCCCTGGGTGTGGGTCCAGTCGTCGGCCTTGTAGTCGGCACCGAGGCTGGCGGCGATATCCGCCGATACCTTGGGTGCGGCATACAAGTCTTTCACCGCCAGGCGCACGCTTTGCACCTGGTTCGGCTCCCAATGCTGTATCTCGGCGGCGTCGGCCATGTGGATCAGGGCCATGGAGCCATCCAGCTCCGCGCCCACCTTGAACACACCCACCACGTTCAAACGCTGCATACGCGGGGTGATGCCACCGGGCGCACTGCTGATTTCCGGCACGATCAGGGTCAGCTTGTCACCGACATTCAGGCGAAAACGCCGGGCGGTGATCTCACCGATGACCACCCCGAACTCGCCCGGTTTAAGGTCTTCAAGATGACCCTGGACGATATGCTGGGCCACAATCGACACCTTGCCTTCCTGGGCCGGATCAACGCCGCTGATCTCGATCGGCTGCATCGCGCCCTTGTAGGAGAGCATGCCGTCCATCTGTGTGAACGGTACGGCAGCAGTGACTTCCGGATTCTTCATCGCGGCATCTGCCACCGGCTGCCAGTCGCTGATGGGCTTCACGCCAACGATGGTCGCGTGGGGCACCATGCCGAGGATGCGTGAGCTCATCTCCCGCTGGAAACCGTTCATTACCGACAACACCACGATCATCGCCAGCACGCCGAGGGCGAGGCCGATCATCGAGGTCATCGAGATAAACGAAACAAAACGGTTGCGGCGCTTGGCGCGGGTATAGCGCGTGCCGATGAAAATCGATAACGGTCTGAACATTCGCGGGCACCGTTGAAAAAATAGAAAACCCGGCGCCGGGCGCCGGGCTTGAAACAGGTCAGATGGCGACCAGATGACCTTCCTGCAGGTGCAACACACGGTCCATCTGGCGGGCCATGCTCATGTCATGGGTCACCACCAGGAACGCAGTGCGCATCTGGGTGCTCAACTCCAGCATCAAGTCCTTGATGCCCTGGGCGGTGTGGGAGTCGAGGTTGCCGGTCGGCTCGTCGAGCATCACCAGGCCCGGGTTGTTGACCAGGGCACGGGCAATTGCCACACGCTGGCGCTCGCCGCCGGACAACTCAGCCGGCTTGTGCTCCAGGCGATGGCCCAGGCCGACGCGCTCCAGCAACGCCTGGGCACGCTGGCGTGCTTCCGGGATCGCGGTCTTGCCGATCAACAGCGGCATGCAGACGTTTTCCAGGGCGGTGAACTCGGGCAGCAAGTGGTGGAACTGGTACACAAAACCCAGCGAACGGTTGCGCAACTGGCCACGGGCCTTCTCGCCCAGGGCCGACAACTCTTCGCCGGCCAGCCAGACGCTGCCCTGGGACGGCGTATCAAGGCCGCCCAACAGGTTGAGCAAGGTACTTTTACCGGAACCGGAACTGCCGACGATCGCCACGCGTTCGCCCGGGTGCAGTTCCAGCTGCAGGTTGGACAGCACCACCACGGACTCCGGGCCTTCCTCGTAGGATTTGCCCAGGTTGCGGCAGCTCAGGATTGCTTTTTCACTCATGCCCGATTCACTCATAACGTAAAGCCTGCGCCGGCTGGGTACGTGCCGCGCGCCAGGCTGGATACAGGGTGGCAAGGAAACTCAGGACCAACGCGGCGCCGCCGACCATCAATACGTCCTGGCTCTGCACCTGGGACGGCAAGTAGTCGATGAAGTAGACGTCGGAGTTCAAGAATTTGTGGCCGATCAACACTTCCAGCCCGGCGATAGCAGCGCTGACGTTCAGCGCGGCGAGAATCCCCACCACGGTGCCGATCAAGGTGCCGACGACACCGATCACCGTGCCCTGGACCATGAAGATCGCCATGATCTGCCCCGGCGTGGCGCCAAGGGTGCGCAGGATCGCGATGTCGCCCTTCTTGTCGTTCACCACCATCACCAGCGTGGAGATGATGTTGAAGGCGGCGACGGCGACGATCAGCAGCAACAGCAGGCCGATCATGGCTTTTTCCATGCGGATGGCCTGGTACAGGTTGCCGTGGGTACGGGTCCAGTCGCGGGCGTAGTACTGGTTTTCACCCAGGTGCTGGGCGATTTCCCACGAGGTACGCGGCGCGTCGAACAGGTCGTTGAATTTCAGGCGCAAGCCCTGGACCTGGTCCGGCTTCCAGCGATGCAGGCGGGCCAGGTCGGTCAGGTTGGTCAGGCCCAGGTAGCCGTCGATCTCACCGGCGCCGACATGGAAGATGCCGACCACGGTAAAGCGCTTCATGCGCGGGAACATGCCCGCCGGAGTCACGGTGACTTCCGGCGCGACGAAGGTCAGCTTGTCGCCGATGCCCACGCCGAGCTTGGCCGCCGCCTTGTCGCCGATAGCGATGCCAAAGCTGCCGGGCGACAAGTCGTCCAGTTTGCCCTGTTGCATGAAGTTATCGATGATCGAGACATTGCGTTCCTGCGCCGGGTCGATGGCATTGAGCAGGACTTTCTGCACCTTGCCGTCATTGGTCAACAGGCCCTGCATCTGGGTGAAGGGCGCAACCGCCAGCACTTTGGGGTTCTGCTTGACCTTCGCGGCCAGGCTTTGCCAGTCGCTGATGGGCTCACCCGACTCGATGGTCGCGTGGGGCACCATGCCCAGCACGCGGGTGCGCATCTCATGATCGAAACCGTTCATCACCGACAGCACCACAATCATCACGACAACGCCAAGGGCGAGCCCGATCATCGAGGTCAGGGAAATGAACGACACAAAATGATTGCGACGTTTTGCACGGGTATAACGCGTGCCAATAAATACGAAGAGAGGTCTGAACATGTCGGGGCTTGTTCGGAGGAAAAGAAGACGTCCTTGTGGCGGGGTCAGGTAAGCAGCTTTACACTCAGACCATCACCGCTGCCTTGGGTTCGCCATGTCGACATTAGATGAAGAAGATCGCCGCGAATACTACCGTATCGAGGACATGATCGCACTGGAAATTACCCCACTGTCGGGCCCGGAAGCGCTGAGCAAGGAAGTGTTGCTGGATGATTCGCCGCTGTTCAATCTGCTCAGCGAGTTGCACCTGAGTGAATTTGAATCCCAGCACTTGCTGCGCCAGATCGGCGAGCGGGACCGCACCCTGGCCGCCTTCCTCAAAGTGCAGAACAAACGCATGGATTTGCTCAGCCAGATAATGGCGCAAAGCCTGCTGGGCGAGATCGGCACCCCGCAGCCCGTGGTCATCTCGGAAGGCGGCATCGAGTTTCTGAACCCCACAGCGATCCAGCCCGACAGTCACCTGGCGGTCAAGCTGGTGCTGATGCCGCAAGCCCTCGGGCTGTTGCTGCGAGCCAAGGTGACCCATTGCGATGCCAAGACCGGTGGCTTTGAAATCGGCACGGAATTCGAAGCCATGACCGATGCCCAACGCCAGTTGCTGGCGCGCTATATCCTGCAGAAACAGGCCCAGGAACGGCGCCTGGCGCGGGAAAAAAGCGACGAATCCGACACCTGAATACGATCATTGAATGGCGCGTCGCGTCATCCATCCAGCCAGGAACCCTGGCGTAAAGGAGCAACTGTGACCCTGATTTATGGCCATCGCGGTGCCAAAGGCGAAGCACCGGAAAACACCCTGACCAGCTTCCAGGAATGCCTCAAGCACGGCGTGCGCCGCTGCGAACTGGATTTGCACCTGTCCATGGACGGCGAGCTGATGGTCATCCACGACCCGACGCTCAAGCGCACCACCGACCGGCGCGGCAAGGTCGTCGAGTATTCAGCCGCCGACCTGGTGAAGATGGACGCGCGCAAAGGCGGCCCGGGCTGGGTCAACCCTTGCCCGATCCCGCGCCTGGAAGAGCTGTTCGAACAGTGCGACTTCGACCACTGGCAACTGGAAGTCAAAAGCGCATCGCGCACCCGCGCGGCAACCACCGTGCTGGCGATCCGGGAAATGGCTCAGCGTTTCGGGCTGATGGACAAGGTCACCGTGACCTCAAGCTCGCGGGAAGTGTTGAAAGCGGCGCTGGACCTCACCCCGGACCTGTCCCGCGGGCTGGTAGCCGAATACGCCTGGCTCGACCCGTTGAAGGTCGCGGCCAACTATGGCTGTGAGATTCTGGCGTTGAACTGGACGTTGTGCACCCCTGAGCGTCTGGAAAAAGCCCAGCGCCAGGGTTTGCACGTGTCCGTGTGGACCGTCAACGAACCCGCGCTGATGCGCAGGCTCGCCGACTTCGGCGTAGATAGCCTGATTACAGACTTTCCCGGTTTGGCCACTGCCACCCTCGGGAATTACTGAAATCGGTCTCCCCGGCCGGCTCAGGCCACCGGCCGGAGCCGCTCAAAAAAGCCGGTTGAGGCCGTCGTAGGCCGCTACCCGATAGGCTTCAGCCATGGTCGGGTAGTTGAACGTGGTGTTGACGAAATACTTGAGGGTATTCAGCTCACCCGGCTGGTTCATGATCGCCTGGCCGATGTGCACGATCTCCGACGCCTGATAGCCGAAGCAATGCACGCCCAGCACTTCCAGAGTCTCGCGGTGGAACAGGATCTTCAGCATGCCCTGGGGCTCACCGGCGATCTGCGCACGCGCCATGCTCTTGAAGAACGCCTTGCCGACTTCATAAGGCACCTTGGCCTTGGTCAGTTCGTGCTCGTTCTTGCCGATCGAGCTGATCTCGGGAATCGTGTAGATCCCGGTCGGCACGTCGTTGACGTAGCGCCAGCTGCCGTTGTCGACAATGCTGCCAGCGGCCGAGCGGCCCTGGTCATGGGCGGCACTGGCCAGGCTTGGCCAGCCGATCACGTCACCGGCACCGTAGATGTTCGGTACGCAGGTGCGGTAGTTCTCGTCGACTTCGATCTGGCCACGGCTGTTGACCTTCACACCGATGTTTTCCATGCCCAGCTTGTCGGTGTTGCCGGTTCGGCCGTTGCACCACAGCAAGGCGTCGGCCTTGATCTTCTTGCCGGATTTCAGGTGCAGGATCACACCGTTGTCCAGGCCTTCGACCCGCTCGTACTCTTCGTTGTGGCGCACGGTGATGTTGTTGTTGCTGAAGTGGTAACTCAACGCCTGGGAAATTTCCGAGTCGAGGAAGCTCAGCAACTGGTCGCGGTTATCCACCAGCTCGACCAATACACCCAGGCCGCTGAAGATCGAGGCGTATTCACAGCCGATCACGCCGGCGCCGTAGATGATCAGTTTGCGCGGGGTGTGGCCCAGGCTGAGGATGGTGTCGCTATCGTAGATACGCGGGTGGTGGAAATCGATATCCGCCGGGCGATACGGACGCGAGCCGGTGGCGATGATGATGTGCTTGGCTACCAGCTTCTCGACCACGCCGTTGGCGCAGACCACTTCGACGGTTTGCTCGTCGGCGAAGCTGCCGGTGCCGAAGAACAGGTCGACGCGGTTACGGGCATAGAAGCCGGTACGCGAGGCAACCTGTTTGGAAATGACTTTTTCAGCGCTCTTGAGCACGTCCGGGAACGAAAACCAGCGCGGCTCACCAATGGCCCGGAACATCGGGTTGGTGTTGAACTGCATGATCTGGCGCACCGAGTGACGCAAGGCCTTGGACGGGATGGTACCCAGGTGGGTGCAGTTACCGCCGACCTGGCGACGGCTATCGACCATCGCCACCTTGCGCCCTGCTTTGGCGGCGTTCATCGCCGCACCTTCTCCAGCTGGGCCGGAACCCAGTACCACCACGTCGTAGTTGTAGACAGCCATGCGTACTCCTCAGAACAGGCCAGGGCGCACGGTTGGACGCCTGGCTAAATCATGCCGCGGCCAGCGGTCATGAAGGATCAATGTGGCTCAAGTGTGTGAGCCGGGGCACAGTCTATAGAACGCTCAACGTCGCGCACATTAACCCTTGGTCGCGTCGTAGGCCAGTTTTGCCTTTACTACACGGCGCTCGTTATTGAATTAACCTGTAGGCAAGCACCTTTTCAGGACTGGTCATTATGAAGCATGTCGTCATTTGTTTATTGCTGATGTTTTCGGTCCCGGTTCTGGCGAATGAGGCTGATCGCCTCAAACAAGCCGATTTTCCGGCGCAATCTCATCAACTGGTGCTGAAAAACCAGGCCGTCCTGACCTACCTGTGGGCAGACGTCTATGCGGCGGCATTGTTCGCCCAGGCTGACCTGAGCGCCAAACAAGCCCTGGATCAGCAAGAAGACCTGCGCCTGGAGCTGTATTACTTTCGCGATATCGACCGCAACGATGTGATCAAGGCCGCCACCGCCACCCTCGAACGTCAGCAAACACCCGCCACCCTCGCCCGCCTGAAGCCTGAACTGGATCAATTGCACAAAAGCTTCCGCAACATCCGCAGCGGCGACCGTTATGCGCTGGACTTCCGGCCTCAGCGCGGCCTGAACCTGGAAATCAACGGCACGGTGGTGTTCAGCAGTCGCAATGACGAGCTGGCCAAGGCTTATCTCGGCATCTGGCTGGCACCAAAAGGTTTGTCCGACAGCCTGCGTAACACCCTCCTCAACTGATCGCAAAAACCCTGTGGGAGCAGGCTTGCTCGCGAATGCGGTGTGTCAGTGGCTCATAAGCTGACTGACACACCGTTTTCGCGAGCAAGCCCGCCCCCACATTGAATTTTCATCACCGGGAGGCCTGCGGCAATTTGCCAGCTTGCTATCGGTTTTTTGTTGCCTGTGGTGGCTTATACACATATCGTTACAAAACTGTTCAGCGCCAGCCTCGTGCCAGAGCTTCAACAGCAAGGACGGTTGCGACCAGGGATTACTAATAAGATAGCCAAAATGAGTGCATGACATGTCCACTACAACGGGCAAGGGCAAGGCGATCTTTCGCGTTGTCAGCGGTAACTTCCTTGAGATGTTCGACTTCATGGTCTACGGCTTCTACGCCACGGCCATTGCCAAGACATTTTTCCCCACCGACAGCGCGTTCGCGTCCCTGATGCTGTCCCTGGCGACCTTTGGTGCCGGGTTCCTGATGCGTCCGCTGGGCGCGATTTTCCTCGGTGCCTATATCGACCGTCACGGCCGTAAAAAGGGCCTGGTGATCACCCTGGCGATGATGGCCGCCGGTACCGTGCTGATCGCCTGCGTTCCCGGGTATGCCACCCTGGGTGTCGCGGCGCCGCTGATCGTGTTGTTCGGCCGCCTGCTGCAAGGTTTCTCCGCCGGTGTCGAACTGGGCGGCGTGTCGGTGTACCTGGCGGAAATCGCCACTCCAGGCCGTAAAGGCTTCTTCGTCAGTTGGCAGTCCGCCAGCCAGCAAGCTGCGGTGGTATTCGCCGGCCTGCTGGGCGTAGGCCTCAACCACTGGCTCAGCCCGGAAGAAATGGGTGACTGGGGCTGGCGCGTGCCGTTCCTGATCGGCTGCCTGATCGTGCCGGTGATCTTCGTGATTCGTCGCTCCCTGGAAGAAACCCCGGAATTCCAGGCGCGCAAACACCGCCCTACCCTGCAGGAAATCATCCGCTCGATCGGCCAGAACTTCGGCATCGTCATCGCCGGCATGGCGCTGGTGGTGATGACCACCGTGTCGTTCTACCTGATCACCGCCTACACCCCGACCTTCGGCAAGGCCGAACTGCACCTTTCGGACTTCGACGCGCTGCTGGTCACCGTGTGCGTCGGCATCTCGAACTTCATCTGGCTGCCGGTGATGGGGGCGGTGTCCGACAAGATCGGGCGTAAACCCCTGCTGCTGGGGGCGACTATTCTGGCGATCCTCACCGCTTATCCAGCGCTGTCCTGGCTGGTGGCCAATCCGAGCTTCAGCCATCTGCTGATCGTGCTGCTCTGGCTGTCGTTCCTGTATGGCTCGTACAACGGCGCGATGGTTGTAGCGCTGACCGAAATCATGCCGGTAGAAGTGCGCACCACCGGTTTCTCCCTGGCCTACAGCCTGGCGACGGCAACCTTTGGTGGCTTTACTCCGGCGGCGTGTACCTACCTGATCCACGTGCTGGACAACAAGGCCGCACCGGGCATCTGGCTCAGCGGCGCGGCGGTGCTGGGCTTGATCGCCACATTGATTCTGTTCAAGGGCAACCGGCATGAACTGCGTACCGCGCAGGCTTCGATAGTCGGCGGCGCTTGATAGGTCGCTTTCGCGAGCAAGCCCGCTCCCACATTTGAAATGTATTCACAAATCAAAATGTGGGAGCTGGCTTGCCTGCGATGAGGCCGGTACAAGCAACACAAAAACAACAGACATAAAAAAGCCCCGAACCAGTCGGGGCTTTTTCATTTACCGCTGATGCTTAGCGCGGGAATGCTGGCGGGTTAACCCCGGCCATGTCTTCCATCACGCGAACCACCTGGCAGCTGTAACCGAATTCGTTGTCGTACCAGACGTACAGAACAACGCGGTTGTCTTGAGTGATGGTCGCTTCAGCGTCCACCACACCGGCGTGGCGCGAGCCCACGAAGTCGGTGGAAACCACTTCCTGCGAATTGACGAAGTCGATTTGCTTGTGCAGATCGGAGTGCAGCGCCATGTAGCGCAGGTACTCGTTCATCTCTTCACGGGTGGCGGCTTTCTCAAGGTTCAGGTTGAGAATGGCCATCGACACGTTCGGCGTCGGAACACGGATCGCGTTACCGGTCAGCTTGCCGGCCAGCTCAGGCAGGGCCTTGGCAGCAGCGGTGGCAGCACCGGTCTCGGTGATCACCATGTTCAGCGCGGCGCTACGGCCACGGCGATCGCCCTTGTGGAAGTTGTCGATCAGGTTCTGGTCGTTGGTGTACGAGTGAACCGTTTCAACGTGACCGTTAACGATGCCGAACTTGTCATTCACAGCCTTCAGCACCGGCACGATGGCGTTGGTGGTGCAGGAAGCGGCGGACACGATCTTGTCGTCAGCGGTGATTTCACCGTGGTTGATGCCGTGCACGATGTTCTTCAGCTTGCCCTTGCCAGGCGCAGTCAGGACAACGCGGTCGATACCCGGGCACGCCAGGTGCTGGCCCAGGCCCTCGGCGTCACGCCACACACCGGTGTTGTCCACCAGCAGTGCGTCCTTGATGCCGTACTGGGTGTAATCCACCTCAGACGGGTTCTTCGCGTAGATCACCTGGATCAGGTTACCGTTGGCGATGATGGTGTTGTTTTCTTCGTCGATGACGATGGTGCCGTTGAACGGACCGTGGACCGAGTCACGACGCAGCAGGCTCGCGCGCTTGGTCAGGTCGTTTTCAGCACCTTTACGCACCACGATGGCACGCAGGCGCAGGCCGTCGCCGCCACCGGTTTTTTCGATCAGGATGCGCGCCAGCAGGCGGCCGATACGACCGAAACCGTACAGCACAACGTCGGTGCCTTTGCGGGCTGCGGCGTTTTGCTGGCCAACCACGTCGGCCATTTCTTCACGTACGAACTGCTCGGCGGTGCGGCCAGCGCCTTCCTTGCGGAATTTATAGGCCAGCTTGCCCAGGTCTACCGAAGCCGCGCCGAGCTTGAGCTCGCTCATGGCTTTAAGCAGAGGGAATGTTTCGTGGACGGAGAGTTCGCTATCGTCGGCAGAACGATGGCGAGCAAAGCGATGAGCCTTGAGAATCGCGATGACTGATTGGTTGATCAGGCTGCGGCCATAGATCGAGCTCACCACGTTGTTATTGCGGTATAGCTGACCGATAAGCGGAATCATCGCTTCAGCGAGTGCTTCACGGTCGATCCATTCACCAAGACACTGGTCGGGCTTCTGAGTCACGGGAACCTTCCACATGTAGGGGCAGAAAAAAGGGGCTACATTATGCCGCCCGACCGCCCTCGGAGCAATGCGCGGCCCGCAACAAAACCCCTTGCAAAAAAATATCGCCCCTCTGCAGCCCAGTAAATACGTGGCTTCCAGCGCACCCCCTGTTGGACCAATGTGACAAAGTGTCCGTAACCCTCCGAAACATACACCGATTTCGGCACTACATAATGAGTCAAAAGGCACCTTTGTTTGTCTTAGCCACTACATTTCCTACAAACCGTAATAGGCTCAGTCAGCAACTGACAGGCGGCACTCCGGGCCGTTACAATTACCGACTTTGTCGCAACGCTTGGAGCTCAACCTTCCGTGCCCGTTCTGCGTCTACCGCTTCTCCCTGCCGCGGCAGGTAAACAGCACTGGGGCAATCTGCCCGGTGCCGCCCTGAGCCTGGCCATCGCCGAGGCTGCCAGCGCTGCCAAGCGCTTTACCCTGCTGCTCACCGCTGACAGCCAAAGTGCCGAGCGGCTGGAACAGGAGCTGAGTTTCTTCGCCCCCGATTTGCCGGTACTGCATTTCCCGGACTGGGAAACCCTGCCCTACGATCTGTTCTCGCCGCACCAGGACATCATTTCCCAGCGCATCGCCAGCCTGTACCGCTTGCCGGAACTGGCCCACGGCGTGCTGGTGGTGCCGATCACCACGGCCCTGCACCGCCTGGCACCGACCAAGTTCCTGCTGGGCAGCAGCCTGGTGCTGGATATCGGCCAGAAGCTCGATGTGGAGCAAATGCGCACCCGGCTTGAGGCCAGCGGTTATCGCTGCGTCGACACGGTGTACGAGCACGGTGAGTTCGCCGTGCGTGGCGCGTTGATCGACCTGTTCCCGATGGGCAGCAAACTGCCCTACCGGATCGACCTGTTCGACGACGAAATCGAAACCGTGCGCACCTTCGATCCGGAAAACCAGCGCTCCATCGACAAGGTGCAGTCGATCAAGCTGCTGCCGGCCCGGGAGTTCCCGCTGCAAAAAGACGCGGTCACGCGCTTCAAGGCACGTTTCCGCGAGCGCTTCGACGTGGATTTCCGTCGCTGCCCGATCTTCCAGGACTTGAGCAGCGGGATTACCCCCGCCGGTATCGAGTATTACCTGCCGCTGTTCTTCGACGAAACCTCCACGCTCTTCGATTACCTGCCTCAGGACACCCAGGTGTTCTCGCTGCCAGGCATCGAACAGGCAGCGGAGAATTTCTGGAATGACGTGCGCAACCGTTATGAAGAACGCCGCGTCGACCCGTCCCGTCCTTTATTGCCACCGGCCGAGCTGTTCCTGCCGGTGGAAGACTGCTTCGCCCGCCTGAAAAACTGGCCGCGGGTAGTCGCCAGCCAGCAGGACGTGGATGCAGGCGCCGGCCGCGAGCGCTTTCCGGCGCAAGCGCTGCCGAACCTGGCGATTGAAGCCAAGGCTAACCAGCCGCTGGAAGCGCTGTCGAATTTCCTCGGTGACTTCCCCGGCCGCGTGCTGTTTACCGCCGAGTCCGCCGGGCGCCGCGAGGTGCTGCTGGAGCTGTTGGAACGCCTGAAGCTGCGGCCGAAAACCGTCGACAGCTGGCCGGACTTTGTCGCGAGCAAGGATCGCCTGGCGATCACCATCGCACCGCTGGACGAAGGGCTGCTGCTGGACGACCCGGCCCTGGCACTGATTGCCGAGAGCCCGCTGTTCGGTCAGCGGGTGATGCAGCGCCGCCGCCGGGAAAAGCGCGCCGATGCCAACAACGATGCGGTGATCAAGAACCTCACCGAGCTGCGCGAAGGCGCGCCGGTGGTGCATATCGACCACGGCGTGGGCCGTTACCTGGGCCTGCAGACCCTGGAGATCGACAACCAGGTGGCCGAATTCCTCACCATGGAATACGCCGAGGGCGCCAAGCTCTACGTGCCCGTGGCCAACCTGCACCTGATCGCCCGCTACACCGGCAGCGACGACGCCCTCGCGCCGTTGCACCGCCTGGGCTCCGAGACCTGGCAGAAAGCCAAGCGCAAGGCCGCCGAACAGGTACGCGATGTGGCCGCCGAGTTGCTCGACATCTATGCCCGCCGCGCCGCCCGCGAAGGTTATGCGTTTGCCGACCCAAAAGCCGACTACGCCACCTTCAGCGCCGGCTTCGCCTTCGAAGAAACCCCGGACCAGCAAACCACCATCGACGCCGTGCGCGCCGACATGCTGGCGCCCAAGCCGATGGACCGCCTGGTGTGCGGCGACGTGGGCTTCGGCAAGACCGAAGTGGCAATGCGCGCAGCGTTTATTGCGGTGCACGGCGGCCGCCAAGTGGCGATCCTCGTCCCCACCACCCTGCTCGCCCAGCAGCACTACAACAGCTTTCGCGACCGCTTTGCCGACTGGCCGGTGACTGTGGAGGTGATGAGCCGCTTCAAATCGGCCAAGGAAGTGAATGCGGCCATCGCCGACCTGGCGGAAGGCAAGATCGACATTGTCATCGGCACTCACAAGCTGCTGTCGGATGACGTGAAGATCAAGAACCTCGGGCTGGTGATCATCGACGAAGAGCACCGCTTCGGGGTTCGCCAGAAAGAACAGCTCAAGGCCCTGCGCAGTGAAGTCGACATCCTGACGCTCACCGCCACGCCGATTCCGCGCACGCTGAACATGGCGGTGTCGGGCATGCGCGACCTGTCGATCATCGCCACGCCGCCGGCGCGCCGGTTGTCGGTGCGCACCTTCGTCATGGAGCAGAACAAAAGCACGGTCAAGGAAGCCCTGCTGCGCGAGTTGCTGCGCGGCGGCCAGGTGTACTACCTGCACAACGATGTAAAAACCATCGAGAAATGCGCCGCCGACCTCGCCGAACTGGTGCCGGAAGCACGGATCGCCATCGGCCACGGGCAGATGCGCGAGCGCGAACTCGAACAGGTGATGAGCGACTTCTATCACAAGCGCTTCAACGTGCTGATCGCCTCGACCATCATCGAGACCGGCATCGACGTGCCGAGCGCCAACACCATCATCATCGAGCGCGCCGACAAGTTCGGCCTGGCGCAGCTGCATCAGTTGCGCGGCCGGGTCGGGCGCAGCCACCACCAGGCGTATGCCTATCTGCTGACGCCGCCGCGCCAGCAGATCACTTCCGACGCCGAGAAGCGCCTGGAAGCGATCGCCAACACCCAGGACCTCGGCGCCGGCTTTGTGCTGGCCACCAACGACCTGGAAATCCGCGGCGCCGGCGAACTGCTGGGCGACGGCCAGAGCGGGCAGATCCAGGCCGTCGGCTTCACCCTGTATATGGAAATGCTCGAGCGCGCGGTGAAGTCCATCCGCAAGGGCGAACAACCGAACCTCGACCAACCGCTGGGTGGCGGCCCGGAGATCAACCTGCGCCTGCCGGCGCTGATCCCCGAAGACTACCTGCCGGATGTGCACGCGCGACTGATCCTGTACAAGCGCATCGCCTCGGCCACCGACGAAGAAGGTCTCAAGGACCTTCAAGTGGAGATGATCGATCGCTTCGGCCTGTTGCCGGAGCCGACCAAGAACCTGGTGCGCCTGACCCTGCTCAAACTGCAGGCCGAGCAACTGGGCATCAAGAAGGTCGACGCCGGGCCGCAAGGTGGGCGTATCGAATTCGAAGCGCAGACGCCGGTGGACCCACTGGTGCTGATCAAGCTGATTCAGGGCCAGCCCAATCGCTACAAGTTCGAAGGGGCTACGCTGTTCAAATTCATGGTGCCGATGGAACGCGCCGAAGAACGCTTTAATACACTGGAGGCGCTGTTTGAGCGCCTCATCCCGAAATCTGCTTGAAGGACGCCCCAATGCGCCTGTTCCGCATTTTGAGCTTGTTGTTGGTGGTCGTTGCGCCTTCGGCGTTCGCCGACAGCCCGTACCTGGTGGAGATGATCCTGGTGCGCCAGAACGCCGAGCCGGTGATCAACAGCCGTGCGGCGCCGGAAAACTGGGACGCCGGCGCACCACGCCTGGGGACTGACAAAATGAGCCCGCCACGACTGGGCAATATTGTCGAGAAGCTGCAAGCCAGCAGCGACTACACCGTATTGCTGCACAAGTCCTGGGAACAGAATCTCGGGGAGCAACCGGTGAAGCTGGCCATCAGCGATGGCCAGGAACAGTTCGGCCAGTTCCCCATCGAAGGTACCCTGAACCTGCAGCTTGGTCGCTTTACCGATATCGACGCAGACTTCTGGGTCAACCAGTTCGACGCCAACGGCAGCGTCATCGCCAGCGAACACCTCAGCCAGCAAGACGTGCGCACCAAGAACAACCAGCTCAACTACCTGGACGGCGGCCACCTCGCCCTGCTGATCAAGATCACTTCGCTGACCGCCAAGCCGCCCAGCGCTCCACCGCCCGATGTCCAGGACTGATCCAGCACCATGCCCCTGACGTCGTCGTTGACCAAACCCCTGGCCCCTTCGTGGGCCAATCGCTTTAAAGAGCAAAGCCTCGAGCGTGGCCGACGCTACGCCCTGGAAAACCGCGTGCGTATCGTCGAGTCCGGCGACAGCACCATCATTGCCAGCTGCGAAGGCTCGGGTGGCAATGTCTACCGCCAGACCATTTCGCTGCGCGAATCCGCCAAGGGCACGTTGATCCTGGTGGACAGCCGCTGCACGTGCCCCGTGCACACCAACTGCAAACACATCGCCGCCGTGCTGCTCAAGGTCCAGGAAACCCTGGCCTACCCGGCGGCGGCCCAGGATGCCGAGTTGCTGGAGAAGCTCCAGGCGGTGCTGGATAACCGCGTGGTGTTGCCGCAAGTGGTGATGGAAGACGTGCAACCGGTGCCGCGCCTGTGGCTGGCGAGTATCGAGTTCAGTGCCTTCGAACCGCGCAACGGCAAGATGCAGCGTTATATCCAGCATCGCGCAGCGTTGTCCTTCAACTATCTGGGCAACTACGTCAGCGGCCAGAAGAACGCCGACATTATCGTGCGCCAGGAACAGCAGAGCCTGCGGATCAAGCGCCACCCCGAGGTGGAGCAGCAGTTTCGCGAACAGCTGCGCCTGCTGGGCTTCAAGATCGCCACCCGCCAGAGCAAGGCCCTGCCGGAAAGCGCCGGCGAGCTGTTCGAGATGGTCAATGACAGCGCGTGGCTGAACTTCACCCTGAATGCTTCGCCGAACCTGCGCGCCCAGGGCTGGGAACTACAGATCGACGAAGATTTCGGTTTTGACCTGAGCGCCGTCGACGACTGGTACGCCAGCGTCGATGAGATGCCGGAGCGCGACTGGTTCGACCTGGAGCTGGGCATCATCGTCAACGGCGAACGCCTGAGTTTGCTGCCGATCCTGTTGAACCTGATGCGCTCTCACACCGAGATCCTCAACCCGGAAAAACTCGCGCGGCGTCGCGATGACGAACTGATCCTGGTGAACATTCCCGGCCTGCCCAACGGCCACGGCCCACTGCAAGTGGCGCTGCCTTATGGCCGGCTCAAACCGGTGCTGGCAACCCTGGGCGAGTTCTACCTGCAAGAGCCCGGCACCACCGCGCTGCGCCTGGCCAAGGCCGACGCGATTCGCCTGAATCCGCTGGAAGACCTGCCGCTGCAATGGGAGGGCGGCGAAAAGATCCGCAACTTCGCCCAGCGCCTGCGGGACATCAAGGATTTCAGCTGTGAAGCGCCGGAAGGCTTGAACGCAACGTTGCGCCCTTATCAACTGGAAGGCCTGAGCTGGATGCAGTCGCTGCGCCAACTCGACGTCGGCGGGATTCTCGCGGATGACATGGGCCTGGGCAAAACCCTGCAAACCCTGGCGCATATTCTCAGCGAGAAAATCGCCGGACGCCTGGACCGCCCGTGCATGGTGGTGATGCCCACCAGCCTGATCCCGAACTGGCTCGACGAAGCGGCGCACTTCACGCCGCAGCTCAAAGTCATGGCGTTGTACGGCGCGGGGCGCAAGAAACATTTCCCTCAGTTGCAGGACTACGACCTGCTGCTGACCACCTACGCCCTGCTGCCCAAGGACATCGAGCAACTGGCCGCCCTGCCCTTGCACGTGCTGATCCTTGACGAAGCGCAGTACATCAAGAACCCCAACAGCAAGGCCGCCCAGGCGGCCCGCGAGCTGAACGCCCGCCAGCGCCTGTGCCTCAGCGGTACACCGCTGGAAAACCACTTGGGCGAGCTGTGGTCGCTGTTCCACTTCCTGCTGCCGGGTTGGCTGGGGGACGTGAAGAGCTTCAACCGCGATTACCGCGTACCGATCGAAAAGCGCGGCAGCGATGTGCGATTGCAGCACCTTAATGGTCGGATCAAGCCGTTCCTGCTGCGTCGCACCAAGGAGCAGGTGGCGACCGAGCTGCCGCCCAAGACCGAGATCATCCACTGGGTCGACCTCAACGAAGCCCAACGCGACGTGTACGAAACCATGCGCCTGGCGATGGACAAGAAAGTCCGCGACGAGATTACCCGCAAGGGTGTGGCGCGCAGCCAGATCATCATCCTGGAGGCGCTGCTCAAGTTGCGCCAGGTGTGCTGTGATTTACGCTTGGTCAATGATGCAACCCTGCCGGCAAAGGGTAGTAGCTCGGGCAAACTCGACAGCTTGATGGAGATGCTCGAAGAGCTGTTTGCCGAAGGCCGCAGGATTCTGCTGTTTTCCCAGTTCACTTCGATGCTGAGCCTGATCGAGGCCGAGTTGAAGAAGCGCGGCGTGGCTTATGCGCTTCTTACCGGTCAGACGCGGGATCGGCGCACGCCGGTGAAAGACTTCCAGAGCGGCAAGCTGCAGATCTTCCTGATCAGCCTGAAGGCAGGCGGCGTCGGACTTAACCTGACGGAAGCCGACACGGTGATTCACTACGACCCGTGGTGGAACCCGGCCACGGAGAACCAGGCCACCGACCGTGCGTATCGCATCGGCCAGGAAAAGCCGGTATTCGTCTACAAGATGATTGCCCGGGGCACCGTGGAAGAGAAAATCCAGCATTTGCAGAAGGAAAAGTCTGATCTGGCGGCGGGCGTTCTGGATGGGCGGACGACGGGGGATTGGAAGTTGGGGAATGAGGATATCGAGGCGTTGTTTGCGCCGTTGCCTCATAAGCAGGAAAAGCGCTGACTGTTAGATCGCCTTCGCGAGCAAGCCCGCTCCCACATTTGACCGCATATACCCTGGAGGAATGCGGTCGGATGTGGGAGCGGGCTTGCTCGCGAAGGGCGCACCGCAGTTGTCAGTCGATTAACTGAGCATCTCGCAGCGCACCCAACGCCGCCAACCAACGCGGATCCTGCTTGTACTCGGTCGACGCCACCGCCTGGCCACGCATCCGCGCGATACGCGCCGACGGCGTGACCTTCATGCGCTGGGCAGCACTCAGGGCCAACTCGGCGGCGGCGCGGTCGTTGCACACCAGGCCCATGTCGCAACCGGCAGTCAACGCCGCCTCAATACGACTGGCAGCATCACCCACCACATGAGCCCCCGCCATCGACAGGTCGTCACTGAAGATCACCCCGTCGAACTGCAACTCGCTACGCAGGATGTCCTGCAACCAGCGCCGGGAGAAGCCGGCCGGTTGCGCGTCCACTTGTGGATAAATCACATGGGCCGGCATGACGGCTGCCAGTTGCTTGCTCAGGCGCGCGAAAGGCACCAGGTCATTGGCGCGAATCTGTTCCAGGCTGCGCTCGTCGTTGGGAATGGCGACGTGGGAATCGGCTTCGGCCCAGCCGTGGCCGGGGAAGTGCTTGCCGGTGGCCGCCATACCGGCGCTGTTCATACCACGGATGAAGGCGCCCGCGAGCACGGCGGCGCGCTCGGGGTCGCCTTCGAAGGCGCGAGTGCCCACAACGGCGCTGCGTTGGTAATCGAGGTCCAGCACCGGGGCGAAGCTCAGGTCCAGGCCAACCGCCAGCACTTCGGTTGCCATGATCCAACCGCACTGCTCGGCCAGTTGCTCCGCATTCGGGTTGTCGGCCAAGGCACGCATCGCCGGTAGACGCACAAACCCCTGACGCAAGCGTTGCACTCGGCCGCCTTCCTGATCGACCGCCAGCAACAGGTCCGGGCGCACGGCGCGAATCGCCGCGCTCAATTCACGCACCTGCCGAGGATGCTCGATATTGCGTGCAAAAATGATCAGGCCGCCCACCTCGGGCTGACGCAACAAGTGGCGATCCTCAGCCGTCAGCCAGGTGCCGGCAACGTCCACCATCAAAGAGCCTTGCAGGGCTTGGGTCATATAGCTTCCTTAAATAACGCGCGCAGCCCGAAGCCCCCGCGAGATCGCATCGCCAGGATTGAATCTGGAGACGGACGCTCAGCAAGCGCAACGGGCTGTGGATAAATAGCTGAAATCGGCATGGGCGGCTAGCTTAGCGGATGCAGGCGGCCGCGCACACCCGGGAGGGGTTAAACCTTGGCCGGGACCGGTACTGACTTGCTGCGCGGGCGCAATTGGGCGGCGGCCATGGCCTGGTCGGTGACGCCGGTTTCGGCACGCATGCCGGCGGCGAGAAACGGCACCATCAGGCGCATGACCTGCTCGATGGAGGTGTTGACGCCGAAGTCGGTCTCGGCAATCGCACGCAGTGCCTTGATCCCGGACATGCTGAATGCCGCGGCACCGAGCATGAAGTGCACGCGCCAGAACAGTTCGATTGGCGGGATACGCGGGGCGGCTTCGTTGACCAGCAACATATAGCGGCGGAACACCTTGCCGTACATGTCTTCAAGGTAGCGACGCAGGTGACCCTGGCTCTGGCTGAACGCCAGGCCCAACAGGCGCATGAAGATCGACAGGTCGTTGCCGCTGCGTGGCTGAACCACCAGGGCTTGCTCGACGAGGATCTCCAGCAGGTCTTCCAGGCTTGGCTTGTTTTCAGGCTTGGCCTGGCGACGCTCCAGCTCACGATCGAGGCTGATGCAGAAAGGCCCCAGGAACCGAGAGAACACGGCCTGGATCAGCGCCTTCTTGGAGCCGAAATGGTAGTTCACTGCCGCCAGGTTGACCCCGGCCTTGCTGGTAATCAGCCGCAATGAAGTTTCAGCAAATCCTTTTTCCGCGAACAACTGCTCGGCAGCATCGAGAATGCGTTCAACGGTTTCCGACTGGGCCATGGCTACTCCGCCTGACAAACACTTGTTTGAAACATACGTTTCAAGCTATGTCTTGTCAAGCCTGCAGGTCGGTTTGCGGCTGGCCGGTCAGCTATTTCATGGCCATTTAATCACATTCGCCAAGGTCTGTAGGCAGCGCTGTCTCCAGTGTGTAGGACAGGTGATAAATGACCGTCCAGCGGAGTGACTGAAAACGGTGATTGCCAAGCGCAGTCCACTGTATATAATCCCAGTCACTGTATAAAAAGACAGAGCGATCAACATGCTAAAACTGACGCCACGCCAAGCTGAGATTCTGGCTTTTATCAAGCGCTGCCTCGATGACAACGGCTACCCGCCGACCCGGGCGGAAATTGCGCTGGAACTGGGATTCAAGTCACCCAACGCCGCTGAAGAACACCTCAAGGCCCTCGCCCGCAAAGGCGCGATCGAGATGACCCCGGGTGCTTCACGCGGTATTCGCATCCCTGGCTTCGAAGCCAAGGCCGACGAGTCGACACTGCCGATCATCGGCCGGGTCGCTGCCGGTGCGCCGATCCTGGCGCAACAGCACGTCGAGGAATCCTGCAACATCAACCCGACCTTCTTCCATCCCCGTGCCGACTACCTGTTGCGGGTCCATGGCATGAGCATGAAGGACGTGGGCATTTTCGACGGCGACCTGCTGGCCGTCCACACCACACGTGAAGCCCGCAATGGCCAGATCGTCGTCGCCCGTATCGGCGATGAAGTGACGGTCAAACGCTTCAAGCGCGAAGGCAGCAAGGTCTGGCTCCTGGCCGAGAACCCCGAATTCGCGCCGATTGAAGTGAACCTGAAGGATCAGGACCTGGTGATTGAAGGCTTGAGCGTCGGCGTTATTCGCCGCTAACGGAGGCATCATGCAGTTCCTACAGACCCCACAACACACTCAACTGTCGCTGTTTGAGGCCTTTATGGCCCAGCCCCTTGCGCCCATCCTCAAGGAAGTGGTCGAAGCGCCCTGGAGCGCCGAACCCGAGGCGTTCAGTGAACTGTCGTTGCGCGGTGCTGCCGGGAACTGCCTGAGCCTGTTGGCGCCGATCCTTCGCGAACTGAGCGAGGAACAGGACGCCCGCTGGCTGACGCTGATCGCCCCGCCATCCAGCCTGACCCAGGCCTGGTTGCGGGATGCCGGCCTGAACCGCGAACGCATCCTGTTGCTGCAACCCCGTGGTGCTCAAAGCGCCCAGCAGTTGACCTGCGAAGCCTTGCGCCTGGGCCGTAGCCATACGGTGGTCAGCTGGCTGAACCCGCTGACCACAGCGGCCAGGCAGCAACTGATCAGCGCCGCCCGCACAGGTGATGCGCAAAGCTTGAACATTCGGTTGGGATAAAACGATACGCGGGTAACTGACAGCTGTCAGGATCCGCCATGACGCGAGGCTTCTTCAGAATTGAGAAGCCGATCTGCACAATTGAAGCCTGTAAAAAAGTCGACAGACGGACTCAGTGAAGAATCCGCGGGCCGTCTTCCTTTTCCGGTTCGCCTTCAGCCAGGCGCCCCGCCATCTGCACACCTACGCTCAACATGGCTTTTGCCACTTCCACGTGCTGGCCCTGCAGGAACGCTTTTGCGTCCTCGGAAAAATCCAAGATCACCAGAGAACCCTCGTCCTCAGCCCGGCGCAGCTCGATTCGGCCGTCGGGCAACTCAACAATTTCCAGAAAGGACGTTGGCATAAAAGTCTGTTCTCCACGAAAGGCCGGCATTATATCAGTCTTGTGGCGAGCGGGCTTGCCCGCATTGGGCTGAGCCGCGGCCCTCCGACAGCTGACACTGCCAGGCCTGAAAAGCCTTGGGGCTGCTTCGCAACCCAGCGGGAGCAAGCTCCCTCGCCACAAGAGCGGTAGTTGTCAGCGAGAAGCCTTCAGCACTCGTTCAATCCATCCCGAAACCGAATGGCCAACTTCTTCAGCTCCTGCCGCCAGCTTTCCAGCTCTTCCCGGCTCAACGGCTCGGGTCCTTCTTCGTCCAGGCTTACGGCCACGATCAGCGGCTGGGTCACATCGCCTTTGGGCGTGTGCTTCACCCGTGGCGGTTGGAACATCTCCGCGTGGGCTACCAGCAAGCGCGCCAGCCAACTGTCCGGGCTTTGCGCCATCTCCACCAGTTCGGCCAACTCCGGGATGGCCATGGACTCCAGCACATCCCGGTGGATGATCATTTCCGCACGCGGCGAGCCGGCCTGCGGCAGACGGTAGAACCCGGCGATCTCATGGCACAAGCCAAGCAAGGCGCCATAGAGGTGGAACAGCGCGGCTTCACGCCCGGCCTGTACCAGCGCGATAGCGTTCATCTCCTTCCCTTCCTCGGCACGGCCAAGGGCTTCCAGGGACAAACCCGCGAAGTAAATTTTCTGGTTGGTACGGGTATAGAGTTCGTTGGCCATGAAGGCAGTCTCCACAACGAATAAGGCGTGATGCTGGCTGAACAGTGTCACGGATCAGCCAAGGCCACTGCAAGCGCAAAAAAAGGCCGCCTATCAAGGCGGCCTTTGTGCATGTAGCTGATCGTATCAAGCGCCCTGGCGCTTGTCCTCGACCTTCCACTTGCCACCGTCGTAGAACGCTTTCCAGCCGGTAGGCTTGCCTTCAACCTCGGTCTGCACGTACTGCTCCTTGGTCTTGCGGCTGTAGCGGATTACGGACGGGCGACCGTCCGGGTCCTTCTTCGGCGCTTCGCAGAGGAAGTGGTACTTCGGATCGATCTCGTCCTTGTGGGGCACGATCTCCATCACCAGCGGTGCACGGGTCTCACGGTTTTTCGGGAACTGGCTGGCAGCCAGGAACAGCCCCGAAGCACCATCACGCAGGATGTAGGTGTCGTTGACCTTCTCGCACTTGAGCTCAGGCATCTTCACCGGGTCCATCTTCGGCGGCGCCGCGTCACCGCTTTTCAGCAGTTTGCGGGTGTTCTTGCACGTCGGGTTGGTGCAACCGAAGAACTTGCCGAAACGGCCGGTCTTGAGCTGCATCTCGCTGCCGCACTTGTCGCATTCCAGGCTCGGGCCTTCGTAGCCCTTGATGCGGTAAGTGCCTTCTTCGATCTCGTAGCCGTTGCAATCCGGGTTGTTACCGCAGATGTGCAGCTTGTGCTTCTCGTCCAGCAGGTAGGCATCCATTGCCGTGCTGCAGATCGGGCAACGGTGCTTGCCACGCAATACCAGAGACTCGGATTCACCCTCGTCATCGGCCGCGATTTCATCGCCCGGCACCAGGTTGACGGTGGCCTTGCAGCGCTCTTTCGGCGGCAGGCTGTAACCCGAGCAACCGAGGAACACACCGGTGGAGGCGGTACGAATCTGCATCGGGCGGCCGCAAGTGAGGCACGGAATGTCCGTCATCACCGGCTGGTTGGCCCGCATGCCGTTCTCGGCGCTTTCAGCCACTTCAAGTTTCTTTTTGAAGTCGCCGTAGAACTCGTCGAGCACGTTTTTCCAGTCGCGTTCGCCCTGGGCCACGTCATCGAGGTTCTCTTCCATGCCGGCGGTGAAGCCGTAGTCCATCAGGTTGGAGAAGCTCTCGGACAGGCGCTCGGTGACGATGTCGCCCATCTTTTCCGAGTAGAAACGACGGTTGTGCAAGGCCACGTAGCCGCGGTCCTGGATGGTGGAGATGATCGCCGCATAGGTCGAAGGACGACCGATACCGCGCTTTTCCATCTCCTTGACCAGGCTGGCTTCCGAGTAACGCGCCGGCGGCTTGGTGAAGTGCTGGGACGGGTCGAGCTTGATCAGCTTCAACACATCGCCCTGTGCCATGTCCGGCAGTACATCGTCGTCGCCCGGCTTGGCGATTTGCGGCATCACGCGGGTGTAACCGTCGAACTTGAGGATACGGCCCTTGGCACGCAGCTCGAAGTCACCAGCACCCACGCTGACAGTCGTCGACAGGTATTGCGCCGGCAGCATCTGGCACGCCAGGAACTGGCGCCAGATCAGCTCATAGAGGCGCTCAGCGTCGCGCTCCATGCCGCTCAGCTTGCTTGGCTCGGTGTTGGCGTCGGAGGGACGAATCGCTTCGTGAGCCTCTTGTGCGCCTTCCTTGCTGCTATAGACGTTCGGCTTCTCCGGCAGGTACTTCTTGCCGAATTCGCTTTCAATATAAGTACGCGCCATCGCCACCGCGTCTTGCGACAGGTTGGTGGAGTCGGTACGCATATACGTGATGTAGCCCGCTTCATACAGGCGCTGGGCCATCATCATGGTCTTCTTCACCCCGAAGCCCAGGCGGTTGCTCGCGGCCTGTTGCAGGGTGGAGGTGATGAACGGCGCCGACGGCTTGCTGCTGGTGGGCTTGTCTTCACGCTTGACGATGCTGTAGCTGGAAGCCTTGAGCTTCTCCAGCGCGGCCATGGCCTGGGCTTCGTTGAGCGGCTTGAAGGCCTCGCCTTTCTCGCGGGCCACTTCAAAGCGTACGTTGTTGCCCTTGGCAGTGCCCAGGTCAGCGTGCACTTCCCAATATTCTTCGGGGTTGAACGCACGAATCTCGCGTTCACGCTCCACCACCAGCTTTACCGCAACCGATTGCACACGGCCGGCGGACAGGCCACGGGCGATTTTCGCCCACAGCAGCGGCGAGACCATGTAACCCACGACACGGTCGAGGAAGCGACGCGCCTGTTGGGCATTGACGCGGTCAATGTCCAGTTCGCCCGGCTTGGAGAAGGCTTCCTGGATCGCCTTCTTGGTAATTTCGTTGAACACCACGCGCTTGTAGCGGCTGTCGTCACCCCCGATGGCTTCCCGCAGGTGCCAGGCAATAGCCTCCCCTTCGCGGTCCAAGTCGGTTGCGAGATAGATGGTGTCAGCATCCTTGGCGAGCCGGCGCAGCTCTTCGATGACCTTTTCCTTGCCCGGGAGGATCTCGTACTTGGCTTTCCAGCCATGATCGGGATCGACACCCATGCGCGAGACCAGCTGCTTGCGCGCTTTCTCTTTAGGCGTGAGCACCGGACCTTCGCCCGCAGCCGCCTTGCCGCGCTTGGCGGCAGGCTCCTTGCTGGCGCTAGCCGAACCGCTGGTGGGCAGGTCTCGGATATGGCCGATACTCGACTTCACCACGTACTCGTTACCCAAGTACTTGTTGATGGTCTTGGCCTTAGCCGGGGATTCCACAATGACCAGCGATTTGCCCATGGATCGGAAAATTCCTGAATTCGAGAAGTGAAAGGCGGTTGGCGCCTGACGCGGCAACGCTATATATAGTGGCAACAAGGTGAGGTCAAGCGCAGCATTCTGCGCGGCCTGCCTTTATTGCACGGAAAAAAGGCTGGGTTCGGCCTGCATCAAAGCAAAGCGCGGGACCTGTTCGCCGTCAACTTCGACGGTCTCAAGGAACATGCTCAAGGGACGCACCCAAAAGCCGTAATCGCCATACAGTGCTTGGTAAAACACCACTTCCTCTTCGGTCTCGGAATGCCGCGCCACATTAAAAACGCGGTACTGCGGACCTTTATAATGCTGGTAGAGCCCTGGTTCGACTTTCATGCTCTGGCCCTCTTACAAAATTTGTTAAAAAAAAATATAAAAAATTCCAAAAAACAAAAACCGGGGCACTGGGCCCCGGCTTCCGTCAACGAAACGTTTAGATACGTTCGAAGACGGTGGAGATGCCTTGGCCGAGGCCAATGCACATGGTTGCAACCCCAAGGTTGCCGCCATTTTGCTTCATCACGTTAAGCAACGTGCCGGAGATACGAGCGCCGGAACACCCAAACGGGTGACCCAAGGCAATCGCGCCGCCGTGCAGGTTAACCTTCTCGTTCATCTTGTCGAGCACTTTCAAATCTTTCAGCACTGGCAGGGCCTGTGCGGCGAAAGCTTCGTTGAGCTCGAAGAAGTCGATGTCGGAGATAGTCAGGCCTGCGCGCTTCAATGCTTTTTGTGTGGCCGGTACTGGACCATAGCCCATGATTGCCGGGTCCACACCTGCGACTGCCATCGAACGAATCACGGCCATCGGCTGGATACCCAGGTCCTGGGCACGCTGGGCCGACATCACGATCATGCACGAAGCACCGTCAGTGATCTGCGACGAAGTACCGGCTGTCACGGTGCCGCCCTTTGGATTGAAGGCCGGCTTCAGGGCCGCCAGGCTTTCCAGGGTGGTGTCCGGACGAATGGTTTCGTCGTAGTCGAACAGTTTCAGGAAACCGTTCTCGTCGTAGCCGTTCATCGGGATGATTTCATCCTTGAACTTGCCTTCCACGGTTGCCTTGTGGGCCAACTGGTGGGAACGCAGGCCGAATGCATCCTGGGCTTCGCGGGTAATGCCGTGCATTTTGCCAAGCATTTCAGCGGTGAGGCCCATCATGCCCGAGGCTTTCGCCGCGTACAGGGACATGTGCGGGTTCGGATCCACACCGTGCATCATGCTGACGTGGCCCATGTGCTCCACGCCGCCAACCACGAACACATCACCGTTACCGGTCATGATCGCTTGGGCAGCGGTGTGCAGCGCGCTCATGGACGAGCCACACAGCCGGCTGACGGTCTGGCCGGCAGCGGTGTGCGGGATCTGCGTCATCAGGGAAGCCATGCGGGCGATGTTCCAGCCCTGCTCCAGGGTCTGGTTGACGCAGCCCCAGATCACGTCTTCGACTTCGTTCGGGTCGACCTTGACGTTGCGTTCCAGCAATTTGCTGATCAGGTGCGCCGACATGTCTTCGGCACGGGTGTTGCGGTGCATGCCGCCCTTGGAGCGGCCCATCGGAGTACGACCGAAGTCGACAATCACGACGTCTCTTGGATTCAAGCTCATAAATATTCTCGCTCTAGTCGTCTGGGCACTTAACCGAAGAAGCTCTGGCCGTTCTTGGCCATCTCGCGCAGCTTCGCAGTCGGGTGGTACAGCGGGCCCAGATCAGCGTATTGATCAGCCAGGGCAACGAACTCGGCCACACCGATGGAATCGATGTAACGCAGCGCACCACCACGGAATGGAGGGAAACCAATACCGTAGACCAGGCCCATGTCGGCCTCGGCTGCGGTTTCAACGATGCCGTCTTCCAGGCAGCGCACGGTTTCCAGGCACAGGGCGATCATCATCCAGTTGACGATGTCCTCGTCGGACACTTCACGCTGTTCGTAGATGACCGGCGCGAGTACTTCGTGAACCGATGGGTCGGCCACTTTCTTCTGCTTGCCCTTCTTGTCGGTCTCGTAGGCGTAGAAGCCCTTGCCATTCTTCTGGCCCAGGCGCTTGGCTTCGTAGAGCGCGTCGATCGCCGAGCGGCGGTCGTCTTTCATGCGGTCCGGGAAGCCTTCAGCCATTACGTCGCGACCGTGGTGGCCGGTGTCGATGCCGACCACGTCCATCAGGTACGCCGGGCCCATTGGCCAGCCGAATTTTTCCATGACCTTGTCGATGCGCACGAAGTCCACACCGGCGCTGACCAGCTTGGCGAAACCGCCGAAGTACGGGAACAGTACGCGGTTGACCAGGAAGCCCGGGCAGTCATTGACGACGATCGGGTTCTTGCCCATTTTCTTGGCGTAGGCAACGGTGGTGGCAACGGCCAGCTCGCTGGACTTCTCGCCACGGATCACTTCCACCAGCGGCATCATGTGCACCGGGTTGAAGAAGTGCATGCCGACGAAGTTTTCCGGACGCTTGAGGGCCTTGGCCAGCAAGGTGATGGAAATGGTCGAGGTGTTGGACGCCAGGATCGTGTCTTCTTTCACCTGGGCTTCAACTTCAGCCAGTACCGCCTGCTTGACCTTCGGGTTCTCGACAACCGCTTCGACCACCAGGTCGACGTGGCCGAAATCACCGTAGGACAGGGTCGGACGAATGCCGTTAAGCACTTCAGCCATTTTCGCTGCAGTCATGCGGCCTTTATCAACGCGACCTACCAGCAGTTTCGCGGCTTCTGCCAGACCCTGCTCGATGCCGTGCTCGTTGATGTCTTTCATCAGGATCGGCGTGCCTTTGGACGCCGACTGATAGGCGATACCGCCGCCCATGATACCGGCGCCGAGTACGGCAGCCTGTTTCACGTCGCGAGCGATTTCGTCGTAGGCCTTGGCCTTTTTCTTCAGTTCCTGATCGTTCAGGAACAGACCGATCAAGCTCTGCGCGGCAGAGGTCTTGGCCAGTTTGACGAAGCCGGCAGCTTCGACTTCCAGGGCTTTGTCGCGACCGAAGTTCGCGGCCTTCTGGATGGTCTTGATCGCTTCAACCGGCGCCGGGTAGTTCGGGCCGGCCTGGCCAGCCACGAAACCCTTGGCGGTTTCGAACGACATCATCTGTTCGATGGCGTTGAGCTTGAGTTTTTCCAGCTTTGGCTGACGCTTGGCCTTGTAGTCAAATTCGCCGCTGATGGCGCCCTTGATCAGGTTCAGCGCGGCTTCTGCCAGCTTGTCGGGAGCCACCACAGCATCCACGGCGCCGACTTTCAGCGCGTCTTCAGCACGGTTTTCCTTGCCGGCGGCAATCCACTCGATGGCATTGTCGGCACCGATGATGCGCGGCAGGCGCACGGTACCGCCGAAGCCTGGGTAGATGCCCAGCTTGACTTCCGGCAGGCCGATTTTCGCGGTGGCAGACATCACGCGGAAGTCGGCGGCCAGGCACATTTCCAGACCGCCGCCCAGGGCGATGCCATTGATCGCGGCAACGGTCGGCACGTTGAGGTCTTCGAAATCGCTGAAAATCTTGTTGGCTTCGAGGTTGCCAGCCACAAGCTCGGCATCGGGCAGCTTGAAGTTGTCGACGAATTCGGTGATGTCAGCGCCGACGATGAACACGTCCTTGCCGCTGGAGACGATCACGCCCTTGACCGAAGCATCTGCTTTGATGGTGTCTACGGCCTGACGCAATTCATTCAGGGTTAGACGGTTGAACTTGTTGACGGACTCACCCTTGAGGTCGAATTTCAATTCGACGATGCCACTTTCAAGAGCCTTAACCGTGATGGCTTTACCTTCGTAAATCATCAACTGATCTCCACGATATGGAAGCTGAACAGTACACGTCGGACGCAGGATTCAGCGTAGGCACTGACGTTACCGTCGATGCTAACGCCAAGTTGCCAGGCACACCCGCCAACGCGATAGTCGGGATTCTGTACGAACGGTCTGAAAGACAAACGCTCAATTCATACGCCCGTTTGATTTGGGTACGTCACCTTCAGCCAAATCCGAAGAATTGTCAATCGCTCGAAAGGGCCGCAAAAACGCGACTTTTCAGTCATTTCAGAACCCGGGGCAGCCGGCATCGCCCCGCCAATGTTTAATCATTCGCGAAATCAATAATGTGAATTTTGATTTAAAGGGCTGTACAGAACCGAATATGCGGCTAGGCTAGCGGCACTGAAAACGAATTACCGGCCTGCCTGGCCAACTCCAGCCCGATGATGCTTTCGGGCTTTTTAATGCCCCCAGGAATCTCAGGCCAGCGCCTTGAGCACCGCGTCAATGTCCTGCAACACGCTCAACTCGCCCTTCTCGCCCCAGTACAGGGTGATCATTTGCTTGTCGGCTTCGACTTTGTAGACGTTTGCCGGCAGCGTCGCAAAATGTGGCAACAACTTTTCATCGACGCAGGTTTCCTGCCACTGATTGACCCAAACCCCCGGCTCCAACTGCCAGTAACTCCAGGTCACCCGCGTGGTGCCACGCCGTGGCCGGTGATACTGGGCACACGGGCTTGGCGGCTCGTGCTTGAGCCAGTGTGGCCATTCCTGGGGCGTCAGTTGCATGGCCAGGCCAATGCGCCGCGCCTCCATGCGCAAAGCCATGCGCCCGCTCGAATGGCGCGAAGGACGCAGCCACGCCAGGGGGCTTAAAACCAGCGCAAGGATTGACACCACTATCCAGACCGTCATATGTGTACTCCCGAATTTCTTGATGAGCGGATTTGACCTGACGCAACCCCATCCGCTTGAAACCAGCCATACTGAACTTATCGCTTTCCCTTGGAGGACTCCTCATGCCCTACGAACATATTCTGGTCGCCGTGGACCTGACCGAAGAATGCGACCCCGTGATCAAGCGGGCCGTAGGCCTTGCAGGCGACTCGGTGAAGCTGTCCCTGGTGCATATCGTCGAACCGATGGCCATGGCCTTTGGCGGCGATGTGCCGATGGACCTTTCCCAACTGCAACAGCAGCAGTTCGACCAGGCCAAGGAACGCCTTGATCGGCTGATCAACAAGTACCCTGCCCTGAAAAAAGACCAGAGCCACCTGACCTACGGCCAGCCGCGCCAGGAAATCCACCACCTGGCCAAGGAGCAAGGTTGCGACCTGATCGTGGTCGGCAGCCACGGCCGTCACGGCCTGGCCTTGCTGCTGGGCTCCACCGCCAATGACGTGCTGCACGGCGCACCTTGCGATGTGCTGGCCGTGAAACTGGTCAAGAGCTCGTAAGACCAACGGCAATCCAATGTGGGAGCGGGCTTGTGTGGGAGCGGGCTTGCTCGCGAAAGCGGTGGATCAGTCGACAAATATATGGACTGACACACCGCATTCGCGAGCAAGCCCGCTCCCACATCTGAACCGCGTTTCATACAAAAAACCCGGCGCTCATACAAATGAGCGCCGGGTTTTTTATTGCGCTTGAATCACTCAGGCATCCAGCTCGGCCCAGCGTTCAACCAGGGCTTCAAGCTCGCTGTTAAGCTGCTCGAGGGATGCAATCACCTTGGCGGTTTCTGCAGCCGGACGCAGGTAGAAACCCGCGTCAGCCATTTCAGCTTCAACGGCAGCAATCTGCTGTTCCTTGGCGTCGATATCACCCGGCAGTGCTTCCAGCTCACGTTGCAGCTTGTAGCTGAGCTTCTTCTTCGCAGCAGGTGCTTCCTGGGCTGGTGCCGGAGCAGCAGCCACTGGAGCA
Organism: Pseudomonas sp. G5001; assembly: GCF_013385475.1. Taxonomy (NCBI): domain Bacteria; kingdom Pseudomonadati; phylum Pseudomonadota; class Gammaproteobacteria; order Pseudomonadales; family Pseudomonadaceae; genus Pseudomonas; species Pseudomonas sp. G5001. The sequence continues at coordinate 81,840 of NZ_JACAPZ010000026.1, read as the reverse complement.
ACCACGGCCGAGGTCAAGTCAGCCTTGCCGGACTTGCTCTCGGTCACGCCCAGCAGGCGCGGCGAGCCGCCCTGGCGCAGCCAGTCCTGGTAACCACCGACGTATTCACGCACCTTGCCTTCACCTTCGAAGACCAGGGTGCTGGTGACCACGTTATCGAGGAATGCCCGGTCGTGACTGACCATCAGCACGGTGCCGTTGAAGGTCAGCAGGACCTCTTCCAGCAGTTCCAGGGTTTCCACGTCGAGGTCGTTGGTCGGTTCGTCGAGTACCAGCAGGTTGGCTGGCTTGCTGAACAACTTGGCCAGCAGCAGGCGCGCACGCTCACCACCGGACAAGGCCTTGACCGGCGTACGTGCCCGCTGCGGGCTGAACAGGAAGTCGCCCAGGTAGCTCAGCACGTGGCGGCTCTGGCCGTCGATGTCGATAAAGTCGCGACCTTCGGCGACGTTGTCGATCACGGTTTTTTCCAGGTCCAACTGGTGGCGCAACTGGTCGAAGTAGGCCACGTCGATGCGCGTGCCCTCCTCCACGGTACCGCTGGTGGGTTGCAGGCCGTTGAGCATCAGCTTGAGCAAGGTGGTCTTGCCGGTACCGTTGGCGCCGAGCAGGCCGATACGGTCGCCGCGCTGCAGGACCATGGAGAAGTCCTTGATCAGGAACGGGCCGTCCGGGTGATGGAAGCTGACGTTTTCCAGCACCATCACTTGCTTGCCCGACTTGTCGGCGGTGTCCAGCTGGATATTGGCCTTGCCGGTGCGTTCACGGCGCTCGCTGCGCTCGACACGCAGGGCTTTCAGGGCACGTACGCGGCCTTCGTTACGGGTGCGGCGGGCCTTGATGCCCTGGCGGATCCAGACTTCTTCCTGGGCCAGCTTCTTATCGAACAGGGCATTGGCGGTTTCTTCCGCAGACAGCGCGGCTTCCTTGTGCACCAGGAAACTGGCGTAGTCGCCGTTCCAGTCGATCAGGCCGCCACGGTCCAGTTCGAGGATGCGGGTTGCCAGGTTCTGCAGGAAGGAACGGTCGTGCGTGATGAACAGCACGGCGCCCTGGAAATCCTTGAGGGCTTCTTCAAGCCAGGCGATTGCGCCGATGTCCAGGTGGTTGGTCGGTTCGTCGAGCAGCAACAGATCCGGCTCGGAAACCAGGGCCTGGGCCAGCAGGACGCGGCGACGCCAGCCGCCGGACAATTCGGCGAGGGTCTTGTCGGCGGGCAGTTGCAGGCGACTCAGCGTGCTGTCGACCAATTGCTGCAAGCGCCAGCCGTCGCGGGCTTCGAGGTCTTGCTGGACGTGCATCAGCTTGTCCAGGTCGGCTTCGGTGACGCAGTTCTGCGCCAGGTGATGGTATTCGGCGAGCAGTGCGCCCACGCCGTCGAGGCCTTCGGCAACCACGTCGAACACTGTCCGTCCGTCGGCCACCGGCAATTCTTGCGGCAATTCGCCAATCTTGAGGCCCGGGGCGCGCCAGACAGAGCCGTCATCGGGCTTCTGGTCGCCTTTTACCAGCTTCATCATGCTGGACTTGCCGGTGCCGTTGCGGCCGATGATGCACACCCGCTCACCACGGGCGATCTGCCAGGACACCTTGTCCAACAACGGCATAGCGCCGAAAGCAAGGGACACATCGCTGAATTTGAGCAGGGTCATACGCTTCTCCAAAAACTGGGCGCGCATTCTACCTGACTTAGGGCTCGAGGCGGCCGGCATTTTCGCCGCTGACACGTTCTGTTGGACATTTCAGATGAACTTGAACGAAGCGACCGGCAAAGCTTTCACCGGTTGCGGGCAAAAGGCTAAGCTAGGGGCAATCAGTGTCGGCGACGTCGGCACTAGTCCAGATTCCTCTGCACGGACGTCTCATGCGCAGTCGCCTTTTCAGCTTTTTATCTTGTCTGCTTCTTTCTGCCACCGCCGTTCAATCCGCCCAGGCCGTGGACCTCACCACCCAACGTCAATATTACGATGAAGCCAAACGAGCCCTCGCCAAAGGCGACAGCGGCCCGTATTTCCAATACAGCCAGGCCCTGGCCGACTACCCGTTGACGCCGTACCTCGCCTACGACGAGCTGACCGCGCGGCTGAAAACCGCCAGCAACGAGGAGATCGAACAATTCCTCGCCAAGAACGGCGACCTGCCCCAGGCCAACTGGATGAAACTGCGCTGGTTGCGCTGGCTGGCCGACCGTGGCGACTGGCAAACCTTTGAAAAGTACTACGACGCCAAACTCAATTTCGTCGAACTGGACTGCCTCCATGGCCAATTCCAGCTGACCCACAACCAAAAAGCCGAAGGCTATAAAACCACCGAGAAGCTGTGGCTGACCGGTAAATCCCAGCCTGCTGCCTGTGATGCCACCTTTGGCCAGTGGGCCGCCGACGGCCAACTGACCGAACAGAAAATCTGGGACCGCGCCAAGCTGGCCGCCGAAGCCCGCAACTATCCGCTGGCCAACAGCCTGGTGAAGACCCTGCCGACCCTCGGCGCCCAGGGCCGCCTGATGGTGGACGTGGCGCAGAAGCCCGACATGCTCAGCGACCCATCGCGCTTCCTGCCGGCCAACGAGGCCATGTCCGACGCCGTAGGCCTGGGCCTGCGCCGCCTGGCACGCCAGGACCCGGACAAGGCCATGGCCCTGCTCGACGGTTATGCCAGCAGCATGCACTTCTCTCGTGACGAAAAAGTGTCGATCGCCCGGGAAATCGGCCTGACCCTGGCGCGTCGCTACGACCCGCGCGCCCTCGACGTGATGACCAAATACGATCCGGAACTGCGGGACAACACCGTTTCCGAATGGCGCCTGCGCCTGCTGTTGCGCCTGGCCCGCTGGGAAGACGCCTACCAGTTGACCCGCAAGCTGCCCCAGGATTTGGCCACCACCAACCGCTGGCGCTACTGGCAGGCCCGCAGCCTGGAACTGGCAGAGCCGAAGAACCCGCAAGCCCTGGTGATGTACAAGGGCCTGGCCAAGGAACGAGACTTTTACGGTTTCCTGGCGGCGGATCGCTCCCAGTCCCCGTACCAACTGAACAACAAGCCACTGGTGATGAGCCAGGCGCTGATGAACAAGGTACGCAACACACCGGGCGTGCGCCGCGCCCTGGAGTTCTACGCCCGTGGCCAGATCGTTGATGGCCGCCGCGAGTGGTACCACGTCAGCCGGCATTTCAACCGCGACGAAATGGTCGCCCAGGCCAAGTTGGCCTACGACATGAAGTGGTACTTCCCGGCGATCCGCACCATCAGCCAGGCGCAGTACTGGGACGACCTGGACATCCGCTTCCCGATGGCCCACCGCGACACCCTGGTGCGCGAAGCCAAGGTCCGCGGCGTGCATTCCAGCTGGGTATTTGCGATCACCCGCCAGGAAAGCGCCTTCATGGACGACGCGCGCTCCGGCGTCGGCGCCACCGGCCTGATGCAACTGATGCCCGGTACCGCCAAGGAGACTGCGCGAAAGTTCAGCATCCCGCTGGCTTCGCAACAGCAGGTGCTCGACCCGGACAAGAACATCCAGCTCGGCGCCGCCTACCTGAGCCAGGTCCACGCCCAGTTCAACGGCAACCGCGTGCTCGCCACCGCTGCCTACAACGCCGGCCCGGGCCGTGTACGCCAATGGCTGCGCGGCGCCGATCACCTGAGTTTCGATGTGTGGGTGGAAAGCATCCCGTTCGACGAAACCCGCCAGTATGTGCAGAACGTGCTGTCTTATTCGGTGATCTACGGGCAGAAGCTCAATGCACCGCAGCCGCTGGTGGATTGGCATGAGCGGTATTTTGATGATCAGTAAGTAACGCTGTCCCATAAAAAATGCCCGCATTGAGAGATGCGGGCATTTTTTGTGGGCGGTGAATCAGTGGGTGGTCGACTCACCATCACTGAACTGCAACGCCGCCAGCCGTGCATACAGCGGATTGCTGGCGATCAGTTGCTGATGCGTCCCCACCGCCACCAGCTTGCCCTGGTCCATCACGGCAATCCGGTCGGCATTCTTCACCGTGGCCAGCCGGTGGGCGATGACCAGGGTGGTGCGCCCTTCCATCAACTGCGGCAGCGCCTGCTGGATCAGGTGTTCGCTCTGGGCGTCCAGCGCGCTGGTGGCTTCGTCCAGCAGCAGGATCGGTGCATCCACCAACAAAGCCCGGGCGATGGCCAGGCGTTGGCGCTGGCCGCCCGAAAGGCCCATGCCGCCGTCGCCCAGGTGGGTCTGGTAGCCGTCGGGCATTTGCAAAATGAAGTCGTGGGCGTGGGCGATGCGCGCCGCCTCCTCGACCTGGGCAAAGGTGGCCGACGGATTGCCGTAGCGGATGTTCTCTTCGACAGTGCCAAAGAACAGCGCCGGGCTCTGGGACACCAGGGCGAAACAGCGGCGCAGGTCCAGCGGATCCAGCTCGGTCAGCGGGTGGCCTTCAAGCAGGATGCGGCCTTGCTGGGGATCGTAGAAACGCAGCAACAGATCGAACATCGTCGATTTACCCGCACCGGACGGACCGACAAGGGCCAGGGTTTCGCCAGCATTGATGCTCAGGCTCAAGCCGTCGATAGCAAAACGATCCGGGCGCGACGGATAGGAGAAGCGCAAATCCTGGATTTCCAGGCGGCCGCTGACCCGCTCCGGCAGCTTGATCACGTTGGCTTCGGGCGCCTTGATCTCATTGCTCGACTGCAGCAATTCGCCAATCCGCTCCGCCGCACCGGCGGCGCGCTGCAACTCGCCCAACACTTCACTCAAGGTACCGACGGCACTGCCGACGATCAGGCTGTAGAACACGAACGCCGCCAGCTCACCACCGGAAATGCGCCCGCCGATCACGTCCATGCCGCCGACCCAGAGCATCACGCCCACGGCGCCCAGCACCAGCATGATCACCAGGGTAATCAGCCAGGCGCGCTGCACGATGCGTTTGCGGGCGGTGGTGAAGGCCTCTTCCACCGTCAGCGCGAAGCGCTGTTCGTCCTGGACCTGGTGGTTGTAGGCCTGCACGGTCTTGATCTGGCCGAGGGTTTCGGACACATAGCTGCCGACATCGGCGATGCGATCCTGGCTCTGGCGCGACAGGCTGCGCACCCGGCGGCCGAAGATCAGGATCGGCGCCAGCACCAGTGGCAGCGCTATCACGACGATGCTGGTGAGCTTGGGGTTGGTGACAAACAGCAGCACGATCCCGCCGATCACCATCAAGGCGTTGCGCAGGAACAGCGACAGCGAGGAGCCGATCACCGATTGCAGCAAGGTCGTGTCGGTGGTCAGCCGGGACTGGATTTCCGAGCTGCGGTTGTTTTCGTAGAAGCCCGGATGCAGGTAGATCAAGTGGTTGAACACCTGCCGCCGGATGTCCGCCACCACCCGCTCGCCGATCCACGACACCAGGTAAAACCGCGCAAAGGTGCCCACCGCCAGGCCCAGCACCAGGATCATGAACAGACCGATGGATTGGTTGAGCAGGTGCGGCGACTGGGTCATGAACCCTTGGTCCACCAGCAGGCGAATACCCTGGCCCATGGACAAGGTAATGCCGGCGGTGACGATCAGCGCCAACAAGGCGCCCAGGGCCTGCCAGCGGTAGGGAGCGACGAAGCGACTGGCCAGGCGAATCGCGCGGCGTTGACGGGCTGAGAGCATGGAGGGTTTCACCTGAAGGTTGGAGACGGGAACCTGCATAGCTACATGGGGGGAACTTGAGCGAATCACAATGAGTCAGGTTAATTATGCTCACCGAACCTAGGCCCTAGAGGCTATCGGTCTAAGGACCGGCTGGAAATTTGTATCGGTTTCTGCTGGACTGGGCATTCGATCTGCGGGCCGCGCAAGGAGTTGTAACAACGCGGTCACGCGGGGGTTTTAAAGTAGGTACACAACCTGATGAGGAGACGGGCCATGTCCTTGCAAAACAGCAGCAACGCCAAAATTCAAGTGATCCGCCAACCGCAGCAGTTGCCTTGCTCGTATATCGACGCTCAGGGCCGCGAAGTGCAAATCACCGAAGAAATGATCCAGAGCGCGTGCGCCGAACTGGAACAGAAATTGGTCAAGCCTGCCAAGCGAGGCTGATTCGCCCACGCTCTCTTAAACCCGGCCTTGATGGCCGGGTTTTTTATGCCTTCAGATTGCCTGTGCGTCCAATGCTGCCACGATGCTCGACAAGGCGGCAGACTCGCCGTTGATCCGCACTTTCAAGCCGTCAATCTCACGCCGCTCGGGGTAGTGCTTGCGCAATAGGTCGAAGGCCTTGCGCTGCTCATCCACTGTGCCTACCAGGCTGCGGCGGAAATCCGCGTCATCACGGCGCGGGTCGTACACGCTGCGGCACAGGGTCGCCAGGGCCCAGGCCGGATCGGTATTGGCATTGAGGCTGACTTCGGCCAGCCACGGCTCCGGCAGCAAGTCGCTCAATTGAATCGTCGGGTCCTGACCAAGATGCCGGCAAAACGCCTGATAGATCTGCGCCGTGCCGCGCTGCTTGCCGTCCAGGCTGTAGCCGGCGATATGCGGGGTGGCCAGCACACACAGGTCGGCCAGGTCGACGTCCACCTGCGGCTCGCCTTCCCACACATCCAGCACGGCCTGCAGATCTTCGCGCGCCAGCAGCACCTCCTTGAGGGCGGCGTTGTCCACCACCGGGCCGCGGCTGGCGTTGATCAGCCAGGCACCGGGCTTGAGCTGGTTGAGGCGCTCGCGGTCGAACAAGTGCCAGGTGGAGCCGTTGCCGGATTTGTTCAGCGGCGTGTGCAGACTGATCACATCGCACTGCTCGACGATCTGCTCCAGGCTGACGTAATCACCGTCCTCGGCGATCTGCCGGGGCGGGTCGCACACCAGCACGTTCCAGCCCAACGCCTTGAGCACCTTGACCAGACGCCCGCCGACCTCACCGGCACCCACCACACCGTAGGTGCGCTGGGCCAGGTCGGCGCCTTCGATCTCGGCCAGGGTCAGCAGGCTGCCCAGCACATAGTCGACCACGCCACGGGCATTGCAGCCGGGGGCGCTGGACCACTGGATGCCGGCGCGCTGGAAGTAATCGAGGTCGAGGTGATCAGTGCCGATGGTGCAGGTGCCGACAAACCGCACCGGCGTGCCTTCGAGCAAGGCACGGGTGACGTTGGTCACCGAACGCACCAGCAGCACATCGGCCTGTTCGATCGTCGCGCGGTCGATGGACCGGCCCGGAACCCGGCGAATCTCGCCGAATCCTTCGAAGAATGCATCGAGCAGCGGGATATTTTCGTCGGCAACAATCAGCATGGCAGGCTCCTTTCGCGGATCAGCAGTGTACAGCGGTTTTCCTTGTGGCGAGGGAGCTTGCTCCCGCTGGAGTGCGCAGCGCTCCCAAATGCAGCACCGTGTTTTTTCAGGTACACATCGGTTGCCCGTTATGGGGCTGCTGCGCAGCCCAGCGGGAGCAAGCTCCCTCGCCACAGCAAGCTCCCTCACCACAGCAAGCGCCCTCACCACAAAACGCTATATATGCGCGGGGATGTGTTTACAAATCCACAACACAGGTTTTTTCCTGACCAACACGTCAAGGCGTAGAATGCGCCGTCCTGCGCTCCCCCTATCGGACATCCGTACGTGAACACTGCCACAACCACCACCGCCCTCTCCCGCCCCGCCCGCGTCAGCCTTGAAGTGCGCAATCTGCTGGCCCTGGCCCTGCCGATCATGATCGGGCAACTGGCGACCACCGCCATGGGCTTTGTCGATGCCGTGATGGCCGGGCGTGTGAGTTCCCGGGACCTGGCGGCAGTCGCCCTGGGCAACTCCATCTGGATCCCGGTGTACCTGCTGATGACCGGCACCCTGCTGGCCACCACGCCGAAAGTCGCCCAACGCTTCGGCGCCGGCACCCACGGTGAAATCGGCCCGCTGGTGCGCCAGTCGATGTGGCTGGCGCTGGTGGTGGGGATTACCGCGCTGCTGTTGCTGATCAGTGCCGAACCGATCCTGCATGTGATGAAGGTCGATCCCGAGCTGATCAAGCCGTGCATGGGCTACCTGCACGGCATCGCCTCGGGCATGCCGGCCATTGCGTTGTATTACGTGCTGCGCTGCTTCAGCGACGGGCTGGGCCGAACGCGGCCGAGCATGGTCATGGGCCTGTGCGGGCTGGCGCTGAATATTCCGCTGAACTATGTGTTCATCTACGGCCACTTCGGCGTGCCGGCCATGGGCGGCATCGGTTGCGGCTGGGCCACGGCGATCGTGATGTGGGTGATGATGCTTGGCCTGGCCGCCTGGACCCGCTGGGCACCGGTGTATCAGAGCAGCGAGCTGTTCAAGCGCTTTGACTGGCCGCAATGGTCGGTGATCAAGCGTGTGTTGAGCATTGGCTTGCCCATCGGGATCGCGGTGTTTGCCGAGTCGAGCATTTTTGCGGTGATCGCGCTGCTGATCGGCAGCCTCGGTGCCACGGTGGTGGCCGGACACCAGATCGCGCTGAACTTCAGCTCGCTGGTGTTCATGATCCCCTACTCCCTGAGCATGGCGGTCACCGTGCGCGTGGGCCAGGCCCTGGGCCGTGGCGAACCCCGTGAGGCGCGCTTTGCCGCAGGTGTCGGAATGGGCACCGCGTTGGTGTATGCCTGCCTGTCCTGCAGCCTGATGCTGCTGTTTCGCGAACAGATCGCCACCATCTACACCCAGGACCCGCTGGTGATCCAGGTGGCGGCGATGCTGATTGTGTTTGCGGCGCTATTTCAGTTCTCGGACGCGATCCAGGTCACGGCCGCCGGCGCACTACGTGGTTACCAGGACACTCGGGTGACCATGGTGCTGACGTTGTTTGCGTATTGGGGCGTGGGCTTGCCGGTGGGCTACGCGCTGGGGCTGACCGAGTGGCTGGGCGACGCCCGCGGCCCGAGCGGCTTGTGGCAGGGGCTGATCGTGGGCCTGAGCTGTGCCGCGGCGATGCTGGTGATCCGCCTGGTGCGCAGCGCACGCAAGCGGATTCGCCGGGCTTAAGCCGATTTCTTGCGGATCCAGTATAGGTAGGTACCGGCCTGCTCCTGCTGGTCCACCAGTTCATGGTCGAGAAACACGCAGAACTTGGGGATGTCGCGACGGGTCGACGGATCGGTCGCGATTACCTTGAGCAAGCCTCCGGGCGCCAGGTCGCGGATGTGCTGGTGCAGCATCATCACTGGCTCCGGGCAGTTGAGGCCGGTGGCATCAAGGGTGCCATCGACCGGGGTGTCAAAAATGTCGCTCATCATTCACTCCTGATACAGGCTGCCAGTTTACCGGGCCTTTGGCTTCTTCACATCCAACCGGCGCAAATGGCAGGTCACTTCTTCACGGTCGTGGTACAGCTGCTTGCAGCCGATCTCCACCCGGATGCCACGTTCCTTGAAGCCTTCCGCGATGCGTTCAAGCAGGCGCTTCACTTCGGCATAACGCTGCTTCATCGGCAACTTCAGGTTGACCACTGCTTCGCGGCAATGTCCCTCGCCGATCCAGGTTTCCAACAGGGCCGCATTGCGCGCCGGTTTCTCGACGATGTCGCAGACCATCCAGTCCACCGGCTGCTTGGGGGTGTAGATAAAGCCGTCGGCCATCAAGTGCTGCACCAGCCCGGTATCCATCAGGCTTTCGGCCATCGGGCCGTTGTCGATGGCGGTCACCAGCATGCCGCGGTTGACCAGTTGCCAGGTCCAGCCGCCAGGCGCTGCGCCGAGGTCGACGCCGGTCATGTCGCTGTGCAGGCGTTCGTCCCACTGGTCTCGGGGGATAAAGTGGTGCCAGGCCTCTTCCAGCTTCAAGGTCGAGCGGCTTGGCGCGTCCCGCGGGAATTTGAGGCGCGGGATGCCCATCGGCCACATGGCCGAGTTGTTCGACTCGGCCAGGCCCATGAACACTTCGCGGCCGCTCTTGAAGGTCAACAGCAGGCGCGGCTTGCTGGCGTCTTCCACCAGTCTGCCGGCGGCCGTCAGCGCCTTGCGCAAGTGAACTTCGAATTTCTTGCAGAAGTTCGACAGCTCCTTGCCGTCATTGGTGTCGACCATTTCCAGCCACAGGCTGCCGCACACCGGGAAATCCCGCAGGTGCGCGAGGATCACGCTGATACGGTCGGTTTCCGGCAAGTCGATGAACACCCCGCGCGCCCACTGCCTCGGGAAGATCAGCTCGGCAAAGCGTTGGCCGCGCATCAGGCGCTGGGCGCCGTCTTCTTCGGTGCAGACAAATTCGGCGCAGGCGCTGCCGGTCTTGGCCTTGGCATAGCCCGAAACGTTCAGGCGTGCGGCGTGTTCCGCGATCTCGGAACAGACTTCGCCTTCAAAACCCGGGCGGCAGTGCATAAAAAGGGTGTTCATCAACTCTCCTGGATCACGGGCTTGCTATAGCGCAATGCCTGTCATGAAAACGCGCGCATGATAGCCGAGTTCGGAACCTTGGACTTATTGATAGAGTCCAGTAATTAGCCAGCTACTTAAAACAGGGCTAATTTGTAAGCTCTGTTCGTCCCGTCAGGTCCGTAGCCGTGCGGACCATAAGGAGTCATGTAATGTCATCCCTTGATAGTCTGAGAACCCTTAAAACCTTACAGATCGACGACAAGACCTATCACTACTTCAGCCTGCCCGAAGCCGCCAAGAGCCTGGGTGATCTGGACAAGCTGCCGATGTCCCTCAAGGTGCTGCTGGAAAACCTGCTGCGCTGGGAAGACGAAAAGACCGTCACCGGCGCCGACCTCAAGGCCATTGCCGCCTGGCTCAAGGAGCGCCGCTCCGACCGCGAGATCCAATACCGCCCCGCCCGTGTGCTGATGCAAGACTTTACCGGCGTGCCCGCCGTGGTCGACCTGGCCGCCATGCGCGCCGCCGTGGCCAAGGCCGGCGGTGACCCGCAACGCATCAACCCGCTGTCACCGGTGGACCTGGTGATCGACCACTCGGTGATGGTCGACAAGTTCGCCACCACCGGCGCCTTCCAGGAAAACGTCGACATCGAAATGCAGCGCAACGGCGAACGCTACGCCTTCCTGCGCTGGGGCCAGAGCGCCTTCGACAACTTCAGCGTAGTGCCACCGGGCACCGGCATCTGTCACCAGGTCAACCTGGAATACCTCGGCCGCACCGTGTGGACCAAGGATGAAGAAGGCCGCACCTATGCCTTCCCCGACACCCTGGTCGGCACCGACTCCCACACCACCATGATCAACGGCCTTGGCGTACTGGGCTGGGGCGTGGGCGGGATCGAAGCAGAAGCCGCGATGCTCGGGCAGCCGGTGTCGATGCTGATCCCGGAAGTGATCGGCTTCAAGCTCACCGGCAAGCTGAAAGAAGGCATCACCGCCACCGACCTGGTGCTGACCGTTACCCAGATGTTGCGTAAAAAGGGCGTGGTCGGCAAATTCGTCGAATTCTATGGCGACGGCCTGGCCGACCTGCCTTTGGCCGACCGCGCGACCATCGCCAACATGGCCCCGGAGTACGGCGCCACCTGTGGCTTCTTCCCGGTGGATGAAGTAACCCTGGACTACCTGCGCCTGTCGGGCCGTCCTGCAGAAACCGTCAAACTGGTGGAGGCCTACACCAAGACTCAGGGCCTGTGGCGCAATGCAGGTCAGGAGCCGATCTTTACCGACAGCCTGGCGCTGGACATGGCCAGCGTCGAAGCCAGCCTGGCCGGGCCGAAACGTCCGCAAGACCGTGTCTCACTGCCTAACGTCGGCCAGGCCTTCAGCGATTTCCTCGACCTGCAATTCAAACCCACCAACAAGGAAGAGGGCCGCCTGGAGAGCGAAGGCGGCGGCGGTGTTGCGGTGGGCAACGCCGACCTGATCGGTGAAGCCGACTACGACTTCGAAGGCCAGACCTATCGCCTGAAAAACGGCGCGGTGGTGATCGCGGCGATTACCTCCTGCACCAATACCTCCAACCCCAGCGTGATGATGGCGGCAGGCTTGGTGGCGAAAAAGGCGGTAGAGAAAGGATTGAAGAGCAAGCCATGGGTGAAAACGTCCCTGGCACCCGGCTCCAAGGTGGTCACCGACTACTACAAAGCGGCGGGGCTGACCCAATACCTCGACAAGCTGGGGTTCGACCTGGTGGGTTATGGCTGCACCACCTGCATCGGCAACTCCGGGCCGCTGCCCGAACCGATCGAAAAAGCCATCCAGAAAGCCGACCTCGCGGTAGCCTCGGTGCTTTCAGGCAACCGTAACTTCGAAGGCCGGGTGCACCCATTGGTGAAAACCAACTGGCTGGCCTCCCCGCCTCTCGTCGTAGCCTACGCCCTCGCGGGCACCGTGCGCATGGACATCAGCAGCGAACCACTGGGCACCGGCTCTGACGGTAAACCGGTGTACCTGCGGGACATCTGGCCCAGCAGCAAGGAAATCGCCGACGCCGTTGCGCAAGTCAGCACCCAGATGTTCCACAAGGAATACGCCGAGGTGTTTGCCGGTGATGAACAGTGGCAGGCCATTGAAGTGCCGCAGGCTGCAACCTACGTGTGGCAGAAGGACTCCACCTACATCCAGCACCCACCGTTCTTCGACGACATCGGCGGCCCGCTGCCGGTGATCGAAGACGTCAAGGGCGCCAACGTGCTGGCATTGCTGGGGGACTCGGTGACCACCGACCACATCTCCCCTGCCGGCAACATCAAGACCGACAGCCCGGCCGGCAAATACCTGCGCGAGCAAGGCGTCGAACCGCGGGACTTCAACTCCTACGGCTCGCGTCGCGGCAACCATGAAGTGATGATGCGCGGCACCTTCGCCAACATCCGCATCCGCAACGAAATGCTCGGCGGCGAGGAAGGCGGCAATACGATCTACATCCCTACCGGCGAGAAAATGCCGATCTACGACGCCGCCATGAAATACCAGGCCTCGGGCACCCCGCTGGTGGTGATCGCCGGCCAGGAATACGGCACCGGCTCAAGCCGTGACTGGGCGGCAAAGGGCACCAACCTGCTGGGGGTCAAGGCGGTGATTGCCGAGAGTTTCGAGCGGATTCACCGTTCCAACCTGGTGGGCATGGGCGTGCTGCCCCTGCAGTTCAAGCTGGACCAGAACCGCAAGGCACTCAAGCTGACCGGCAAGGAGAAGATCGACATCCTCGGGCTGACCAACACCGAGATCGAGCCACGCATGAACCTGACGCTGGTGATCACCCGTGAGGATGGCAGCAGCGAGAAGGTCGAAGTGCTGTGCCGCATCGACACCCTCAATGAGGTCGAGTACTTCAAGGCCGGCGGGATCCTGCACTACGTGTTGCGGCAGTTGATTGCCTCGTAACTGACACGCGCTACCCAAAACACCGCCTTCCCTGGCGGTGTTTTCATTTTTACCGTCGGTGACGCTCGGTATACTGCCGCCCTCAGATTTTGACTGTCACAAGGATTCCCCATGCTTGCATTGCCATGGCTGTACCTGGCGCTTCTTTCCATCGGCTATGTACTTGCCTTGAGCTACGGGCAATTGGGGTTAATGGCGGCACTGTCTGTCGCCATGCTGCTGTTGGCCGGGTTTGCCGTGCGGCAACAGCGAAACCCGTGGGTACGCTATCTGGGCCACGGGCTGTTTATCGTGCTGGCGCTGGGGTTGGCGATGCATTGGCTGCCGGGCTTCTACAACGGTCGCGGGATCGCCCCGCAGCGCTTTACGGACGACGCCGTGCCTTTCTCGATGTACCTGAACCAGGACAAGCCGCTGATTGGCTTCTGGCTGCTGCTGGCCTGCCCGTGGATTGTTGCGCGCCGGTCCCTGCGCCTGTCGATCTATGCCACCGCCCTGGCGTTGACACTGACGGCGATTGCCGCCCTGGGCGGCGCTGCGTTGCTGGGCGTCATCAGTTGGGCCCCGAAGTGGCCGGAGCAGGCCTGGCTGTGGGTGTTGAATAACCTGCTGCTGGTGACCCTGGTGGAGGAAGCGCTGTTCCGCGGTTATATCCAGGGCGGCCTGAGCCGACGGTTCAAGCAATTGCCCTATGGTGAAAACCTCGCCCTGCTGTTGGCCGCCCTGCTCTTCGGCCTGGTACACCTGGGCGCAGGCTGGCAGTGGACCCTGCTGGCGACCATCGCAGGCCTGGGCTACGGCCTGGCGTATCGCTTTGGCGGGTTGGGCGCGGCGATCGTTACGCACTTCGGGCTGAACCTGCTGCATTTCGGGTTGTTTACCTATCCGATGCTGGCCGGCTGAGGCTGTGCCGATTGTTGCAAAAAATAAGTTAAATAAAACCCCGCGACGGTCGACAACCTGTCAAAGCCTTGCGGATTGAACAATCATGCGTAATAACCAACCCGTTACCCAGCGCGAACGTACCTTCCCCGCTCAGCAACGGTTGATCTCCACCACGGATGCCAAAGGCGTGATCACCTACTGCAACGACGCCTTCGTCGAGATCAGTGGGTTTTCCCATGACGAACTGCTGCGTGCCCCGCACAACCTGGTTCGTCATCCGGATGTGCCGGCGGCAGTGTTCGCACACATGTGGTCCACGCTCAAACAAGGCTTGCCATGGATGGGCATCGTCAAGAACCGCTGCAAGAGCGGTGATCACTATTGGGTCAACGCCTATGTGACACCGGTCTTCGACGGCAACCAGGTGATCGGCTACGAGTCGGTGCGGGTCAAGCCCACCGCCGAGCAGATCCGCCGTGCCGAAGCGCTTTACCAGCGCATCAACCAGGGCAAGCCGGCCATCCCGCGCCGCGATAAGTGGCTGCCGGTGTTGCAGGACTGGCTGCCGTTTATCCTGGTCAGCCAGTTGAGCTTCCTGATTGGCGTCTGGCTCAATTCCCACTGGGGCTTTGCCCTGGCAGCGGCGCTGTCGGTACCGCTGGGCCTGTTGGGCCTGAGCTGGCAACAACGCGGGCTCAAGCGCTTGCTGCGCCTGGCCGAACAGACCACCTCAGACCCGCTGATCGCGCAGATGTACACCGACAGCCGCGGCGCCCAGGCGCGCCTGGAAATGTCGATCCTCAGCCAGGAGGCGCGCCTGAAGACGTGCCTTACCCGTTTGCAGGACACGGCTGAACACCTCAACTCCCAGGCGGCGCAGTCCAATACCCTGGCGCATAACAGCTCCAGCGGTCTTGAACGCCAGCGCGTGGAAACCGAACAGGTGGCCACCGCGGTCAACCAGATGGCCGCGACGACTCAGGAAGTCGCCAGCCATGTGCAACGCACCGCCGATGCCACCCAGGAAGCCAATCGCCTGACCGAGCGTGGCCGTGATATCGCCGGCGAAACCCGCGAGGCGATTCAGCGCCTGTCGGTGGCCGTGGGCGAGACCGGCGTGACCGTGACCCAACTGGCCAAGGACAGTGACGAAATCGGTGGCGTGGTGGATGTGATCAAAGGCATCGCCGACCAGACCAACCTGCTGGCGCTGAACGCGGCCATCGAAGCGGCCCGTGCCGGGGAGATGGGTCGCGGCTTTGCGGTGGTGGCCGACGAAGTGCGGCAACTGGCCCAGCGCACCAGCGAGTCCACCGGGCAGATTCATGCGCTGATCGCCAAGCTGCAACAGACCGCCAGCGCGGCCGTACAAACCATGGACGCCGGGCATCGCCAGGCGGAAGAAGGTGTGGCACGGGTGATGGAAGCGGATCAGGCGCTGATCGGGATCAGCGAGGCGGTGGCGCACATCACTGATATGACGGCGCAGATTGCGGCGGCGACCGAAGAGCAGAGCTCGGTGGCGGAAGAGATCAGCCGTAACATCAGCACCATTGCGTTGCTGGCGGACCAGACGTCGGAACAGGCGTTGAATTCGGCGCAGTTGAGTGAAGAGCTGACGCATACCGCCAATACTCAGTATTCGCTGGTAGAACGCTTTAACCGGTAAACCGCTTTCGCGAGCAAGCCCGCTCCCACATTTGGAATGCATTTCAAATGTGGGAGCGGGCTTGCTCGCGAAAGGGCCCTATCAGGCGCCGAGAAACCCGGCCACCTTCACCGCCGCAGCCTCCAGATGCTGCTCATGACTGAACCCCGAAGCCTTCAACGGCTTCAAATCATGATCCCCCGCCACCAGCCACATCACCTCGATGCTCGGCGACAATACGTACCCCTCCACCGCCGCCCGATTGCCCAGTGCATCCCGCTCACCCTGCACAATCAACGTCGGCGTCTTCAGCCCGGCCAGGTGCTCGGTCCGTGGCTTCTCCGGCTTGCCCACCGCATAGAACGGATAACCCAGGCACACCAGCGCGTCCGCGCCCAATTCATCCGCCAATAGACTGGCCATCCGCCCGCCCATCGACTTGCCGCCCACCGCCAGTTTCCCAGCGACATGACGTCGCACCTCGGCATACACCTCACGCCAGCATTCCAGCAGTTTCGGCGCCGGGTTCGGCGGACGTTTACCGCCATCCACACGACGCTGGGCCATGTACGGAAACTCGAAGCGCAATACGTTCACGCCATGCCCCGCAAGGCGTGCAGCCATGTCTTCCATAAAGCCCGAGTCCATTGGCGCGCCCGCGCCGTGGGCCAGGATCAGCGTCGTGGGCGTACGCGCGATAGACCCTGTGGCGACATCCCACAACCAGCCGCGTTCCCGCACACACTGCGCCCATTGATCCCCGTCAATACTGGCCTTGTGCTCTTTGCCCATGCTTGCCTCGCTTTTTAGTCTGCCTATAACTCCAGCCCAAGTGCCGCACTTGCTTGGGTTGAACCGTGGATGGGGAACCATGAACACTACTTTAAGTACCGCCTATAACTACAAGGTGGTCCGCCAATTCGCCATTATGACGGTGGTGTGGGGCATCGTCGGCATGGGGCTCGGGGTTTTTCTCGCTGCCCAGTTGGTATGGCCCGAACTCAACTTCAATTTGCCCTGGACCAGTTTCGGCCGCTTGCGCCCGCTGCACACCAACGCGGTGATCTTTGCCTTTGGCGGTTGCGCGCTGTTTGCCAGCTCCTTCTACTCGGTGCAACGCACCTGCCAGACCCAATTGTTCGCGCCAAAGATCGCGCAGTTCTGCTTCTGGGGCTGGCAGCTGGTGATTGTGCTGGCCGCGATCACCTTGCCGCTGGGCTACACCAGCTCCAAGGAATACGCCGAGCTGGAATGGCCGATCGACATCCTGATCACCATCGTCTGGGTGGCCTATGCCATCGTGTTCTTCGGCACGGTGATGAAGCGCAACACCAAGCACATCTACGTCGGTAACTGGTTCTTCGGTGCGTTCATCATCACCGTGGCCATCCTGCATATCGTCAACAACCTGGAAATCCCGGTCAGCCTGACCAAGTCCTACTCGCTGTACGGCGGTGCGACGGATGCCATGGTGCAGTGGTGGTATGGGCATAACGCGGTAGGCTTTTTCCTCACCGCCGGCTTCCTGGGGATGATGTACTACTTCGTGCCGAAACAGGCCGAACGCCCGGTGTATTCCTATCGCCTGTCCATCGTGCACTTCTGGGCACTGATCACCCTGTACATCTGGGCCGGCCCGCACCACTTGCACTACACCGCGCTGCCGGACTGGGCACAGTCCCTGGGCATGGTGATGTCGCTGGTACTGCTGGCACCGAGCTGGGGCGGGATGATCAACGGGATGATGACCCTGTCGGGCGCCTGGCATAAGTTGCGCAGCGACCCGATCCTGCGCTTCCTGGTGGTTTCCCTGGCCTTCTACGGCATGTCGACCTTTGAAGGGCCGATGATGGCGATCAAGACGGTCAACGCCCTCTCCCACTACACCGACTGGACCATCGGCCACGTACACGCCGGGGCGCTGGGTTGGGTAGCGATGATCTCCATCGGCGCGCTGTATCACATGATCCCGAAAATCTTCGGTCGCGAGCAGATGTACAGCCTCGGCCTGATCAACGCGCACTTCTGGCTGGCCACCATCGGCACCGTGCTCTACATCGCCTCGATGTGGGTCAACGGCATCGCCCAGGGCCTGATGTGGCGTGCGGTCAACGAAGACGGCACCTTGACCTACTCCTTCGTCGAAACCCTGGTGGCCAGCCACCCAGGCTTCATCGTGCGACTGGTGGGCGGGGCGATCTTCCTTAGCGGCATGTTCCTGATGGCTTACAACACTTGGCGCACTGTGCGTTCGGCACAACCCGCCGAAGTCGCCGCTGCGGCGCAGATGGCCTGAGGAGTCGATGATGAAACACGAAACCATTGAAAAGAACGTCGGCCTGCTGATGCTGCTGATGGTGCTCGCCGTGAGTATCGGCGGCCTGACCCAGATTGTGCCGCTGTTCTTCCAGGATGTGACCAACAAGCCGGTGGAAGGCATGAAGCCCTACACCGCGCTGCAACTGGAAGGTCGCGACATCTATATCCGCGAAGGCTGCGTACAGTGCCATTCGCAGATGATCCGCCCGTTCCGCGCCGAAACAGAGCGTTATGGCCACTACTCGGTGGCCGGTGAAAGCGTGTGGGATCACCCGTTCCTGTGGGGCTCCAAGCGTACCGGGCCGGACCTGGCCCGCGTCGGCGCGCGCTACTCGGACGACTGGCACCGCGCGCACTTGTACAACCCGCGCAACGTGGTACCGGAATCGAAGATGCCGGCGTACCCATGGCTGGTCACCGCCCCGGTCGACAGCAGCCACACCGAGACCAAGCTCAAGGTGATGCGCACCCTCGGCGTGCCGTACACCGACGACGACATCGCCGGTGCCGTGGCCTCCCTCAAGGGCAAGACCGAGATGGACGCGCTGGTTTCGTACCTGCAAGTGCTCGGCACTGCCATCAAGAGCAAGAGGTGAGCCATGGGATTTGAATTCGACGCTGGAACCATCCGCGGGCTTGGCACGCTGGTCGTGGCCATCGCCTTCATCGGCCTGTCGCTGTGGGTGTTCAACTCCCGGCGCAACGCAGAGTTCGCCGAGGCGTGCCTGCTGCCGTTTGCCGATGAACCGCTACCGCCAACCCCCGACGCTCAAGAAGAGCCTGCAACAAGGAGCAACCGGCCATGACTACCTTCTGGAGTACATGGATCTGTGTACTGACCCTCGGCAGCCTGATCGGCCTGACCTGGCTGTTGATCGGCACCCGCAAGGGCGAGACCAAGGGCAGCGTGGACCAGACCATGGGCCACGCCTTCGACGGGATCGAGGAGTACGACAACCCGCTGCCACAATGGTGGTTCATGCTGTTCGCCGGCACCCTGGTGTTTGCCGTCGGCTACCTGATCCTCTACCCGGGCCTGGGCAACTGGAAAGGCGTATTGCCGGGCTATGAAGATGGCTGGACCCAGACCAAGGAATGGGACAAGGAGATGGCCAAGGCCGACGCCAAATTCGGGCCGATCTTCGCCAAATTCGCGGCCATGCCGGTGGAAGAAGTCGCCAAGGACCCGCAGGCGCTGAAAATGGGCGGCCGCCTGTTCGCCTCCAACTGCGCGGTGTGCCATGGCTCGGACGCCAAGGGCGCCTACGGCTTCCCGAACCTGGCAGACAACATCTGGCGCTGGGGCGGTTCGGCGGATGCAATCAAGATGACCATCATGAATGGCCGTCATGCCGCGATGCCGGCCTGGGGTGAAGTGCTGGGTGAGGACGGTGTGAAGAACGTCGCAGCCTATGTGCGCCATGAATTGGCAGGCCTGCCGCTGCCGGCGGACAGCACCGCGGATGTCGCCGCGGGCCAAGTGGCATTCAGCACCACCTGTGTCGCCTGCCACGGGCCGGAAGGCCATGGCGTGGAAGCCATGGGCGCGCCGAACCTGACGCAGCCAGGTGGCTTTATCTACGGCACCAGCCTGGCGCAGTTGCAGCAGACCATTCGCCACGGCCGCCAGGGCCAGATGCCTGCGCAGGAAGTACTGCAAGGCAATGACAAGGTGCACCTGCTGGCCGCCTATGTTTACAGCCTGTCCCACAATGCTGATGGCGCAACGCCTGACAGCCAACCCGAGTAATCCTGCACCACCCAAAAGCCGCGCCTGATTCAGGCGCGGCTTTTTTGCGACCCATTGTCGCACCCTTCCGATCGCTGACTTTCCCCTCCTGCCATTCGGGTCTACGCTTGTTTGCACAGTGGACTGGCATTGGCCGGTCGACGGCCGACTTGCACTCGATGGGTTGAAACATTTCTGCTCGATGACAGGCGCAAAGGCTGGTACCTACCGGCTGTCGTGCCACTGGCCATTCGTCACCCGAGCTGCTTGTTTACACACACTCAGTTACAAGTACCTTCGACCCGTTTAAAATCCTGTCCAAGTCGTCAGCTTTTAACCCTGAATTTTGTCCTTACGCCAAACATGGAAAGGGCGCAGAATCTGGTTTGGAACGCATTGACGCAGGTCACCTTGCGTTGCAATGGAATCTTGCTTTCTCCATACTTGCGACCGATTTTTACCCTATAAAAAAACTAAACCGTGGAACCTTAGAATGAGCACAGCAATCAGTCCGACTGCTTATAACTATAAGGTAGTCCGCCAGTTCGCCATCATGACGGTGGTCTGGGGGATCCTTGGCATGGGGCTCGGCGTTTTCATTGCCTCGCAACTGGTTTGGCCAGAGTTGAATTTTGGCCTGCCATGGACGACATTTGGACGCCTGCGCCCGTTGCACACCAACCTGGTGATTTTCGCCTTCGGTGGATGTGCACTGTTTGCCACTTCTTACTACGTCGTGCAGCGAACCTGCCAAACGCGACTGATTTCCGATGCACTGGCGGCCTTTACCTTCTGGGGTTGGCAAGCGGTCATCGTGGGCGCGATCGTCACCCTGCCGCTGGGCTACACCACCACCAAGGAATACGCCGAGCTGGAATGGCCGATCGCCATTTTGCTGGCGATTGTCTGGGTGACCTACGCAGTGGTGTTCTTCGGCACCATCGTCAAGCGCAAGACCAAGCACATCTATGTCGGCAACTGGTTCTACGGGGCATTTATCCTGGTGACGGCGATGCTGCATATCGTCAACCATGCGTCCTTGCCGGTCAGCTTCTTCAAGTCCTACTCGGCCTACGCCGGTGCGACGGACGCAATGATCCAGTGGTGGTACGGCCACAACGCCGTAGGTTTCTTCCTCACCACCGGCTTCCTGGGGATGATGTACTACTTCGTGCCGAAACAGGCCGAGCGTCCGATCTACTCCTATCGCCTGTCCATCGTGCACTTCTGGGCCCTGATCACCCTGTACATCTGGGCCGGTCCGCACCACCTGCACTACACCGCATTGCCGGACTGGGCCCAGTCCCTGGGCATGGCGATGTCGATCATCCTGCTCGCGCCAAGCTGGGGCGGCATGATCAACGGCATGATGACCCTGTCGGGCGCCTGGCATAAATTGCGCACCGACCCGATCCTGCGGTTCCTGGTGGTCTCCCTGGCGTTCTACGGCATGTCGACCTTCGAAGGCCCGATGATGGCCATCAAGACGGTCAACTCGCTGTCCCACTACACCGACTGGACCATCGGCCACGTACACGCCGGCGCCCTCGGTTGGGTAGCGATGATTTCCATCGGCGCGCTGTACCACATGATCCCGAAACTGTTCGGCCGTGCGCAGATGCACAGCGTCAGCCTGATCAACACCCACTTCTGGCTGGCCACCATCGGTACCGTGCTCTACATCGCCTCGATGTGGGTCAACGGCATCACCCAGGGCCTGATGTGGCGTGCAATCAACGATGACGGCACCCTCACCTACTCCTTCGTCGAAGGGCTGCAAGCCAGCCATCCGGGTTACATCGTGCGCGCCCTGGGCGGTGCGATCTTTGCCAGCGGCATGCTGTTCATGGCCTACAACGTGTGGCGCACCGTGCGTGCCTCCGACCCTGTAGAAGCCGAAGCCGCTACCAAGATCGCCGTTGTGGGAGCTCACTGATGAAGCATGAAGTAGTCGAGAAGAATATCGGCCTGCTGGCCTTCTTCATGGTCATCGCCGTGAGTATCGGCGGCCTGACCCAGATCGTTCCGCTGTTTTTCCAGGACGTGACCAACAAGCCGGTGGAAGGCATGAAGCCGCGCACCGCCCTTGAACTGGAAGGCCGCGACGTCTACATCGCCAACGGTTGTGTCGGCTGCCACTCGCAGATGATCCGCCCGTTCCGTGCCGAAACCGAACGCTACGGCCACTACTCGGTCGCCGGTGAAAGCGTGTGGGACCACCCATTCCTGTGGGGTTCCAAGCGTACCGGCCCGGACCTGGCCCGGGTCGGCGGTCGTTACTCCGATGACTGGCAGCGTGCGCACTTGTACAACCCGCGCAACGTGGTGCCCGAATCGAAAATGCCGGCGTACCCGTTCCTGGTCGAAAACAAACTCGACGGCAAGGACACCGCCAGGAAGATGGAAGTCTTGCGCACCCTGGGCGTGCCCTACACCGACGAAGACATCGCCGGTGCGGCAGCGGCCGTGAAGGGCAAGACCGAAATGGACGCACTGGTGGCCTACTTGCAAGGCCTTGGCACCATCATCAAAAGCAAACGGTGATCTGGATGGATATCGGGATGATTCGAGGCCTGGGCACCGTTGTCGTGATGGTGGCCTTTATCGGCCTGGCCTTGTGGGTGTTCAGCCCCAAGCGCAAGTCGGAGTTTGAAGACGCGACGTTGCTGCCCTTCGCGGATGATCCCGAAGCCATCAAGCACGTCGTGGAAGCGTCTAGGAGTAACAAAGAATGACTACGTTCTGGAGTCTGTACGTCACAGTCCTCAGTCTGGGTACCATTTTCGCCCTGACCTGGCTGCTGCTGTCGACCCGCAAGGGCCAGCGCGCCGAGCAAACCGATGAAACCGTCGGCCACTCGTTCGACGGCATCGAGGAGTACGACAACCCGCTGCCCAAATGGTGGTTCATGCTGTTCGTCGGCACCATCATCTTCGCCCTCGGTTACCTGGCGCTGTACCCTGGCCTGGGCAACTGGAAAGGCCTGCTGCCGGGCTACAACTACCTCGACAACGACAAGCAAACCCCATTTGCCAATGGCCAGACCGGCTGGACCGGCGTGCACGAATGGGAAAAGGAAATGGCCAAGTCGGACGCCCGGTTCGGGCCGATCTTCGCCAAGTTCGCCGCCATGCCGATCGAAGAAGTGGCCAAGGACCCGCAAGCCTTGAAGATGGGTGGCCGCCTGTTCGCCTCCAACTGCTCGGTGTGCCACGGTTCCGACGCCAAGGGTGCCTACGGCTTCCCCAACCTGACCGACGCCGACTGGCGCTGGGGCGGCGACCCGGCCACCATCAAGGAAACCATCATGAAGGGCCGCCACGCGGTGATGCCGGCGTGGGCCGAAGTCATTGGCGAGCAAGGCGTGGCCGATGTGGCCGGCTTTGTGGTGACCAACCTCGATGGCCGCAAATTGCCGGAAGGCGCGAAGGCAGACGTGGCCAACGGCGAGAAACTCTTCGCCGCCAACTGCGTGGCGTGCCACGGTCCCGCCGGTAAAGGTACACCGGCCATGGGCGCGCCTGACCTGACCCACCCTGGCGCGTTCATCTACGGTTCAAGCTTCGCGCAACTGCAGCAGACCATCCGTTATGGCCGTCAAGGCCAGATGCCTGCGCAGGAGCAGTTGCAGGGCAATGACAAGGTGCACTTGCTGGCGGCCTATGTTTACAGCCTGTCCCATGGAGACAAGGCAGCTGAGGAGCAGTAAGCATTAAAACCAAAAAGCCCCGCGCAGCCAATGCTGCGCGGGGCTTTGGTAATGGGGCATTGGTGGAACTCAACTTACCCCGAGGACGAGGCGTTACCGTTCTTCATGCACTTGGTCCATTCTTTTAATAGCAGCGTTGATCGCCCCCCGATCAGCCGATTTAGACCAATCCGTCAGTCCTAACTGTGCCACTAACTCAGGACGACTCAAGATTTCCCGCGCGACCATCGCTTCATCTGGGCCGCGATCATGACGCGTCCCATCCGCGATGTTCTTCAGTGAAGCGTAAGTCACACCCTCCCTGCGATCAATTCCACCCCAACCGCGCTCCGGGTAATAGGTGTCATATTCATTCAGGAGCTTTTGCGCCAGTTCTTTATCACTCATCGTGGCCAGGGGAAACCCCATATTCTGACCCACGGTTATGATACTTTCACGATCGATTTTGCCATCGTGCTTATGCTTTCCGTACCCATCGAGTTTCTCCATGAGTACAGGATTTTCCAGCAGCGAACGGGCAAAATTCATGTCGTCACTGCTGTAGCCACTCTGCGCAGAGGCATACGCAACCTGTCGTAGAGAGTCGCGGGTGATGTAGTCTGGTTGCGCAGGGTCGGCATACTTATCAAAGTTTCTGAGTAGACGGTCGGCCACCCGATAATCATTCCAACTACTGAATTGCTCTACGCTGATGCCAGAGGATACTGGCAGCGTCGAAGCCGATGGTGGAACGGCTCCAACATTATGCGTGTCATTAGCACGTTGAATGGTCATTGGTTTCCTCGATTTGAATAACGTCAAAACAAAATAAATTTATCGGCGCGCAAGAGACCTAGGCATAACGTTCAACAATTGCTCATCAAAGGTTTCATCGTGGTAACGCTGCGCGCTGCTACAAAACATTGCCGAACACTGATCCAGACTTGATCTCAACGTCGGCATTTCCTGCGTGGCAATAACGCGATCAGCGTTCCTACAACAAACGTTTCATTCTGTGTAAACAAAGGCTCGTTTGGGCCTAAGAACTGTTATCGCAGAAGCGTCAGCTTCCTAACCAATCGTTGTAGGTTATTTAACAGCGCAAAAAGCAGTTATAAAAACGCCACCACACCGGCCCGTAGACCTCTCCTGATTTACTTACTCACCACCAGGAAGTCGCAAGGGAAACGGCAAGGTGCACTTGCTGGCGGCGTATGTTTCGGACTGTCCCATGGGAACAAGCCGCCAGACGCCGTGTGAGGAAAAGCGATGAAAAAAACGGCCCCGCCAGTGGAGATTGGCGGGGCCGTTTTGTTTTCAAGTCGAAAAAGTCGTCACCGCCAGCAACGCATCTACATTTGAGATTGATCAAGAAAACCGCAGGTAGTAACGTGACTACATTCGTACTCCATACGGAGGTTAGCCCCCATGACCATCACCACCATTTCCAGCCGTGAATTCAATCAAGACACAAGCGGTGCCAAAAAAGCCGCCCGCCAAGGCCCGGTTTTTATCACTGACCGGGGCAAGCCTGCCCATGTACTGCTAAGCATTGAGGACTACCAAAAACTGACAGGCCTCAATGCCGACATCGTTGACCTGTTGGTGATGCCAGAAGCGGCAGATATCGAGTTTGAAACCGAACGCGCCGTGATCACTCATCGACCCGTGGACTTCACTTGATGTATCTACTCGACACCAACGTCATCTCTGAACTGCGCAAACCCCAGGCCGATGCCAAGGTCGTCGCCTGGGCCAAAAGTGTCATCGCGCCACGGATGTATATTTCAGCCATTACCTTGAAGGAACTGGAAACAGGAATCCTGCGAATGGAGCGGCGTGATCCCGCCCAGGGGAAGGTTTTGCGCACATGGCTCAAGCGCCATGTCATGCCGGCGTTTGATGCCAGAATCCTGCCGATTGATGCAGCAGTTGCCCTGCGCTGTGCCAGCTTGCATGTGCCAGACCAAGCCAACGAAAGTGACGCGCTGATCGCTGCAACCGCGCTGGTTCATGGGCTGACAGTGGTCACGCGCAACACTGGCGACTTTCAATCCAGCGGCGTCGCGCTGATCAATCCATGGGACGAATGACCGGTAAGGCTGCGAAAACCGTCCATACTTCACAAGTCAATTGACCCAGATCACGTACACCATCAATTGATTTCCCCCAACGCGACCAAAGGTCGCACCCGTCGAAGGGTATCAGGGGCGTATCATTAGGCCACTGCAACACCCCTATTTTGACCCCGGCTGGCACGTACTGGCCGAGGCAAATCTCCACTGCCGTGGGATGCAATGATGAGCAACCAGATTCCGGTACATGACGTTACTCCGCCTGCCAAAAATTCGAATAACACCGTCGATCTCTACGCATCGCGGGAGAAAATCTACACCCGTGCCTTCACCGGCTTGTTCCGCAATCTGCGGATGCTCGGGGGGGCCGGTTTGTTCCTGCTCTACTTCGGCACCGTGTGGCTGAACTGGGGTGGCCACCAGGCAGTCTGGTGGAACCTGCCGGAACGTAAATTCTTCATTTTTGGCGCGACTTTCTGGCCCCAGGATTTCATCCTGCTGTCGGGCATCCTGATCGTGGCGGCGTTTGGCCTGTTCTTCATCACCGTGTATGCCGGCCGCGTCTGGTGCGGCTACACCTGCCCGCAAAGCGTGTGGACCTGGATCTTCATGTGGTGCGAAAAGGTCACCGAAGGCGACCGCAACCAACGCATCAAGCTGGACAAGGCGCCGATGAGCGCCAACAAGTTCCTGCGCAAGTTCGGCAAGCACAGCCTGTGGCTGATCATCGGCTTCGTCACCGGCATGACCTTTGTCGGCTACTTCTCGCCGATCCGTGAACTGGTGTTCGATTTCTTCACCGGCCAGGCGGATGGCTGGTCGTATTTCTGGGTCGGCTTCTTCACCCTCGCCACCTACGGCAACGCCGGCTGGCTGCGCGAGCAGGTGTGCATCTACATGTGCCCGTATGCGCGTTTCCAGAGCGTGATGTTCGACAAGGACACGATGATCGTTTCCTACGACCCGCGCCGTGGCGAAGTCCGTGGGCCGCGCAAAAAAGGTATCGACTACAAGGCCCAGGGCTTGGGGGACTGCATCGATTGCACGATGTGCGTGCAGGTGTGCCCTACCGGCATCGACATCCGTGACGGCCTGCAGATTGAATGCATCGGCTGCGCGGCCTGCATCGACGCCTGCGACAACATCATGGACAAGATGGAATACCCGCGCGGGCTGATCAGCTACACCACCGAGCACAACCTGTCCGGGCAGAAAACCCATAAGCTGCGCCCGCGCCTGATCGGTTATGCCCTGGTGCTGCTGGCGATGATCAGCCTGTTGGTGGCCGCCTTCTTCGTGCGCTCGCTGGTGGGTTTCGACGTCAGCAAGGACCGCGTGCTGTACCGCGAAAACGCCGAGGGCCGGATCGAAAACGTCTACAGCCTGAAGATCATGAACAAGGACCAGCGCGACCACACCTACGTGCTTGACGCCGCAGGCCTGCCCGACCTCAAGCTGCAAGGCCGGCGCGAGATCAAGGTAGCGGCCGGGGAAATCTTCAGCATGCCGGTGGAGTTGTCGAGCGCACCGGAACAACTGCCGTCGAGCACCAACGAGGTGAAATTCATCCTCAGGGATGCCGATGACGACAGCGTCCACATTGAAGCCAAGAGCCGATTCATCGGCCCACAAGTCCGTTAATAGAGAGCCGAACAATGCCCGCAGCTACTGCCGCAAGCCCCTGGTACAAGCACCTCTGGCCCTGGATCATCATTGGGATCCTGACCTGCTCGGTGACGTTGACCTTGTCCATGGTGACCATCGCGGTGAACAACCCCGACAACCTGGTCAACGACAACTATTACGAGGCCGGCAAAGGCATCAACCGTTCCCTGGACCGCGAACTGCTGGCCCAGACTCTGCAACTGCGGGCCAAGGTGCACTTGGACGAGTTGACCGGCGAAGTCGAATTGCACCTGACCGGCAACAGCGGGCCCGGCACCCTGGAGCTGAACCTGATTTCGCCGACCCAGCCGGAGAAGGATCGCAAGATCATCCTGACCCGCAGCGACAGCGAGCCTGGCCGCTACATCGGCCAGGTGACCGACAAGGTCGAAGGCCGCCGCTTCGTCGAGCTGCTAGGGGTGGAAGGCGACCGGACCTGGCGTATGTTTGAAGAAGAACAGGTCAGCCATGACAAGGACTTGCTGCTGGGCGACGAACCGCTGCAGGGTGCTGAAGACCTGAAAAAATAGAGCGTCACCTGTTTGATCGTTCCCACGCTCTGCGTGGGAATGCATCCCGTGACGCTCCGCGTCACAAGAGCGGACGCGGAGCGTCCAGCGAAGCGTTCCCACGCAGAGCGTGGGAACGATCATCGGAACTGAGCCATGACCCCCCCAATCCCCTGCTACCACTGCGCCCTGCCCGTGCCGCCCGGCAGCCGGTTCACTGCCGTGATCCTCGGCGAGCCCCGCGAGCTGTGCTGCCCGGGCTGCCAGGCGGTGGCCGAGGCGATTGTCGCCGGTGGCCTGGAAAGCTATTACCAGCACCGCAGCGAAGCCTCGGCCAACCCCGAGGCGCTGCCGGTGCAACTGGTGGACGAGCTGGCGCTGTATGACCGTGCCGATGTGCAAAAGCCTTTCGTGCGCCACGACGGTGACCTGTCGCAAGCCACACTGTTGATGGAAGGCATCAGTTGCGCCGCCTGTGGCTGGCTGATCGAAAAACACCTGCGCAGCCTGCCCGCCGTGGCCGAGGCACGCCTGAACCTGTCCAACCACCGCCTGCACGTGCGCTGGGCCGATGGGCAATTGCCCCTGAGCCAACTGCTCGGCGAATTGCGTCACATCGGCTACGCCGCCCACCCGTACCAAGCCGACCGCGCCGCCGAACAACTGGCCAGCGAAAACCGCCTGGCCCTGCGTCAACTGGGGGTGGCCGGGCTGCTGTGGTTCCAGGCGATGATGGCGACGATGGCCACCTGGCCGGAATTCAATATCGACCTGAGCCCGGAGCTGCACGTGATCCTGCGCTGGGTCGCGATGTTTCTGACAACGCCCATCGTGTTCTACAGCTGCGCGCCGTTTTTCAAGGGGGCGATGCGCGACCTGCGCACCCGCCACCTGACCATGGATGTTTCGGTGTCCCTGGCCATTGGCGGTGCCTACCTGGCCGGAATCTGGACCGCCATCACCGGCACCGGCGAACTGTATTTCGATGCAGTCGGCATGTTTGCCCTGTTCCTGCTGGCTGGGCGCTACCTGGAGCGTCGCGCCCGGGAACGTACGGCGGCAGCCACCGCGCAGTTGGTCAACCTGTTGCCAGCCTCGTGCCTGCGCATGAGTGCCGACGGGCAAAGTGAACGGATCCTGCTCAGCGAACTGGCCCTGGGCGACCGGGTACTGGTGCATCCGGGGGCGGTGCTGCCGGCAGACGGCATCATCCTCGACGGCCAGTCGAGCATCGACGAATCGCTGCTGACCGGCGAGTACCTGCCGCAACCACGCCAGGTCGGCGATGCCGTCACTGCCGGCACCCTCAACGTCGAAGGTGCGCTGACCGTCGAAGTCCGCGCCCTGGGCCACGACACGCGCCTGTCGGCCATCGTGCGCCTGCTGGAGCGGGCCCAGGCGGAGAAACCCCGGCTGGCGGAGATCGCCGACCGCGCCGCCCAATGGTTCCTGTTGTGCTCGTTGGTCGCCGCTGCGGTCATCGGCCTAGTGTGGTGGGAGCTGGATTCGTCACGGGCGTTCTGGATCGTCCTGGCGATGCTGGTTGCGACCTGCCCTTGCGCCCTCTCACTGGCAACACCCACCGCCCTGACGGCAGCCACCGGCACCCTGCACAAACTCGGGCTGCTGCTGACCCGCGGCCACGTGCTGGAAGGCCTGAACCAGATCGACACGGTGATTTTCGACAAGACCGGCACCCTTACCGAAGGTCGCCTGGCGTTGCGCGCGATCCGCCCGTTGAGCCTGCTGGGCAGCGACGAGTGCCTGAGCCTCGCAGCGGCGCTGGAGCAACGTTCGGAACATCCTATCGCCCGCGCATTCGGCCGCGCGCCGTTGGCGGCGGATGAAGTGCTCAGCACGCCGGGCCTGGGCCTGGAAGGCCGCGTCGGTGACCGCCGGTTGCGCATTGGCCAGCCGGGTTTTGTTTGCGAACTGAGCGGCTGCGCCCTCCCCGCCTCGCCGAAGGAAGCCGGCCAATGGCTGCTGCTGGGCGACACCGACGGCGCCCTGGCCTGGTTTGTCCTGGATGACCGCCTGCGCAGCGACGCGCCCGCCTTGCTCGCCGCCTGCAAGGCACGCGGCTGGCGCACGTTGCTGCTGTCGGGAGACAGCTCGCCGATGGTTGCCAGTGTCGCCGCCGAGCTGGGCATCGACGAAGCCCATGGCGGCCTGCGCCCCGATGACAAGCTGCAAATGCTGCAACAGCTGCACAAGGAAGGCCGCAAGGTGCTGATGCTCGGCGATGGCGTCAACGATGTGCCGGTGCTGGCCGCCGCCGATATCAGCGTGGCCATGGGCTCGGCCACCGACCTGGCCAAGACCAGCGCCGACGCGGTGTTGCTGTCGAACCGCCTCGACGCCCTGGTGCAAGCCTTTACCCTGGCCCGGCGCACCCGCCGGGTAATCATTGAAAACCTGCTGTGGGCCGGGCTGTACAATGGCCTGATGTTGCCGTTTGCCGCCCTCGGCTGGATCACTCCCATCTGGGCGGCGATCGGCATGTCCCTCAGTTCGTTGACCGTGGTGCTCAATGCCCTGCGCCTGACTCGCATGCCGAGCACGCCAGCCGTGAGCCCCGCCCCCATAACCCGCCCGCTGCCGGCTTGAGCCGCACGGGCATGGAGTGCAGATGCCAGCTCTTTACGTGATGATCCCGGCGGCGCTGTTGATCGTTGCCATCGCCATTTACATCTTCTTCTGGGCGGTGGACAGCGGCCAGTACGACGACCTCGATGGCCCGGCCCACAGCGTGTTGTTCGATGACCAGGACCCGAACCACCTGGCGGCCGTCGATGAAGCCAACGGCCCTGAACAACCGACCAAGCCGAAAGATCCGCCCCATGCTTGAACTGGCGCCCCTGCTGGTCTCGGCGGTGATCCTCGGCCTGCTGGGCGGCGGCCATTGCCTGGGTATGTGTGGCGGCCTGATGGGCGCGCTGACCCTGGCGATTCCCAAGGAGCAACGCAGTCGGCGCTTTCGCCTGCTGCTGGCCTACAACCTGGGGCGCATCCTCAGCTACGCCACCGCCGGCTTGCTGATCGGCCTGGCCGGCTGGGCCGTGGCCAACAGTCCGGCAGCGATGTTCATGCGCATCCTCGCCGGGCTGTTGCTGATCTGCATGGGCTTGTACCTGGCCGGCTGGTGGAGCGGCCTGACCCGTATCGAAAGCCTCGGGCGCGGCCTGTGGCGGCATATCCAGCCGGTTGCCAACCGTTTGCTGCCGGTGTCCAGCCTGCCCCGGGCGTTGCTGCTGGGTGCGCTCTGGGGCTGGTTGCCGTGCGGGTTGGTCTACAGCACGTTGCTGTGGGCGGCCAGCCAGGGCAATGCGCTGGACAGTGCGGTGCTGATGCTCGCGTTTGGCCTTGGCACCTGGCCGGTACTGCTGGCCACGGGCTTAGCCGCTGATCGAGTCACCGCGTTATTGCGCAAACGCAGCGTGCGGATGGCCGGTGGCCTGCTGGTCATGCTGTTCGGCATCTGGACCTTGCCCGGGCCGCACCAGCACTGGCTGATGGGCCACTAGATCGCCATGTGGCATAGCGCCGCTCCCCGTTGATGCAAATCAAGATGGCTTCCCCACCCAGCCCCTAGACTCGGCCCACTAGCCTATCCGGGGGAACGCCCGCATGCTCGACGCCATTCGTTGGGACACTGATCTGATTCACCGCTACGACCTGGCGGGGCCACGCTATACCTCGTACCCCACCGCCGTACAATTCGACAGCCAGGTCGGCACCTTCGACCTGCTCCACGCCCTGCGCGACAGCCGCAAGGCCGTACGGCCCCTGTCGCTGTATGTGCATGTGCCGTTTTGCGCCAACATTTGCTACTACTGCGCCTGCAACAAGGTCATCACCAAGGATCGCGGCCGGGCTCACGCCTATCTGCAACGCCTGGAGCAGGAAATCCAGTTGGTGGCGTGCCACCTCGACCCCAAACAGCCGGTGGAGCAGCTGCACTTCGGCGGCGGCACCCCGACCTTTCTCAGCCATGACGAGCTGCGTCAGGTCATGGGCCGCCTGCGCCAGCACTTCAACCTGCTGGACGATGACTCCGGCGACTACGGGATTGAAATCGACCCACGGGAAGCCGACTGGGCGACCATGGGCCTGCTGCGTGAACTGGGGTTCAACCGCGTCAGTATCGGCCTGCAGGACCTGGACCCCGAAGTGCAGCGTGCGGTGAACCGCCTGCAAAGCCTGGAAGAAACCCGCGCAGTGATCGACGCAGCGCGCACCCTGCAGTTTCGTTCGATCAATATCGACCTGATCTACGGTTTGCCCAAGCAGACACCGCTGAATTTCGCACGCACCGTGGAAGAAGTCATCAGCCTGCAACCGGACCGCCTCTCGGTGTTCAACTACGCACACCTGCCGGAACGGTTCATGCCCCAGCGACGGATCAACACCGACGACCTGCCCTCCCCGGCGGAAAAACTGCTGATGCTGCAAACCACCATCGAGCAGTTGACCCGGGCGGGCTACCGCTACATCGGCATGGACCACTTTGCCCTGCCGGACGACGAATTGGCCGTCGCCCAGGAAGAAGGCACGCTGCAACGCAACTTCCAGGGCTACACCACCCATGGGCATTGCGATTTGATCGGGCTTGGGGTGTCGGCGATCAGCCAGATCGGCGACCTGTACTGCCAGAACAGCAGCGACCTGAACCACTACCAGAATGCCCTCGCCGGCGCGCAACTGGCCACCAGCCGTGGGTTGTTATGCACCACGGATGACCGGCTGCGACGGGAAGTGATCCAGCAGTTGATCTGCACGTTCAGCCTGAATTTCGAGAAGATCGAACAGGCTTTCAACATCGATTTTCGCGGCTATTTCGACGAACTCTGGCCGCAACTGGAGGCGATGACCGAGGACGGACTGATCGAACTCGACCCACAGGGCATCCGCGTATTGCCGGCGGGACGCCTGCTGGTACGCTCGGTGTGCATGGTGTTCGATGCCTATCTGGAGCACCAAAATCGGCAACGATTTTCGCGGGTAATCTGAACCTGTCCTACTTCGCCAGCAGGGCCATCGCTTCCAGCTGCGACTCGGGAGACTCGTCCTTCAAGGCCTTGGTCAACTGCGATTGGGCCGTCATCAAGCCGGCCTGCAATGTCGCGATATCACTCTGCAAGGCGGCCACTCTGGCCTGCCTTGCCTGCGGGGTCTTTGAGGCGTCGGACATGGCAGCTGAGAGCTGAGCCATCTTCTCGGCGAGCTGTTTTCTCATCTCGCGAATCATTTTCAACAGCTGCTTGATGTTGTCTTTCAGGTTGCTGTCGTCAATGTCCTTGTTGGAGTTGGTGCTGGCCTTGGAGGCTTTCAGCCCCGCCCCCGAGATATCCACCACCAGTCCTTGGGGCTTGGTGTCAGTGGCCCGATCGGTAGAAGACGCTTGGTCTTTATCGTCTGCAGCGGGGTCTTTTTTCGCATCAGGCACGGTTAGCGAAGAAACAATGGCAGGGTTGGTTGCGCCAATGGAAAGCATGATCTGAGCCTCCAGCTCTAGGAGTGACAATCTTGTATCGACCTCGATACAAAATTCTTTATACCGCTGCTGCTTTTTTGTACACGCTGGCCTGATCGTCCCCCAGTGCGGTACCCTTACGTCTTATGTGTGTTTTCCCACAAGGATTTAAGAAATGTCCGAGCCAGTTAAACTGCGCGCTCATAGCCAGGCTCATTGCAAGGATTGCAGCCTGGCCCCCCTGTGCCTGCCACTTTCGTTGAATCTGGAAGACATGGAAGCGCTGGACGAGATCGTTAAACGCGGTCGCCCACTGAAAAAAGGCGAGTTCCTGTTTCGCCAGGGCGACAAGTTTGACTCCGTTTATGCAGTACGTTCTGGCGCGCTGAAAACCTTCAGCCTGAGCGATGGCGGCGAAGAACAGATCACCGGCTTCCACCTGCCGAGCGAACTGGTCGGACTGTCGGGCATGGACACTGAGATTCACCCCGTGTCGGCCCAGGCCCTGGAAACCACATCGGTGTGTGAAATCCCGTTCGAACGCCTGGATGAACTGGCCCTGCAGCTGCCGCAATTGCGTCGCCAGCTGATGCGCGTGATGAGCCGGGAAATCCGCGACGACCAACAGATGATGCTGTTGTTGTCGAAGAAAACCGCCGACGAGCGTATTGCCACTTTCCTGGTCAACCTTTCCGCACGTTTCCGCGCGCGGGGTTTCTCGGCCAACCAGTTCCGCCTGAGCATGTCGCGCAACGAAATCGGCAACTACCTGGGCCTGGCGGTGGAAACCGTATCCCGGGTATTCACCCGCTTCCAGCAGAACGAGTTGATTGCGGCCGAAGGCAAGGAAGTGCATATCCTCGACCCGATCCAGCTCTGCGCATTGGCTGGCGGTTCGCTCGACGGTTGATCCAGACGCTTGCGGCCGAGCCAATCGGCTGGGCCGCAGGTATACTTCGAGTCCGCTTTCCTCCCCAGGACTCCTCGACGATGGTCTTCGATTCGTTCGACATCAAATCCCTGATTCGCCCAGTCATCGACTTCCCCAAGCCTGGGGTGATCTTTCGCGATATCACGCCGCTGTTCCAGTCGCCCAAGGCCTTGCGCCTGGTGGCCGATACCTTCGTACACCGCTACGTCGAAGCCGACTTCACCCACATCGGCGCGATGGATGCCCGGGGCTTCTTGATCGGTTCGATCATTGCCTATCAGTTGAACAAACCGCTGATCCTGTTCCGCAAGCAAGGCAAATTGCCGGCTGACGTGCTGGCCGAGAGTTACCAGACCGAATACGGCGAAGCCTTCCTGGAAGTGCACGCCGACAGCCTGTGTGAAGGTGATTCGGTACTGATGTTCGATGACCTGATCGCCACCGGCGGCACGCTGATCGCGGCGGCCAACCTGGCCCGGCGCATGGGCGCACGGATTTTCGAAGCGGCGGCGATCATTGACCTGCCGGAGCTGGGTGGGTCCCAGCGCCTGGAAGACATGGGCATTGCGACGTTCTGCCTGACGCAGTTTGCCCTGACAGACCAATAACCCGGGATTTGTGTGGCGAGGGAGCTTGCTCCCGCTGGAGTGCGCAGCGCTCCCAAAGATCTTGGGGCCGCTACGCAGCCCAGCGGGAGCAAGCTCCCTCGCCACAGCTCCCTCGCCACAAAAGCGCTTTCTACAAGCCCATCTGCTTGCTGATGATTTCGTTCATCACTTCCCGAGTCCCGCCGCCGATGGACAGGATGCGGTTGTCGCGATACAGCCGCTCCACCAGGTTGCCGCGCATGTAGCCCTGGCCGCCGAGGATCTGCACGGCATCAAAGGTCACGCGGTCGGCGGTGTCGGTGGCGAGGTTCTTGGCCATCGAGATCTCCTTGATCACACTCTTGCCCGCGGCCATCTTCGCGGCCTGGCGGTAGGTGAATTCCCGCGAGACCTCCACCGCCGTGGCCATTTCCGCCAGGCGATGCTTGAGCACCTGGAACTTGCCGATGGGTTTGCCGAAGGCCTCGCGCTGGGCCGCCCACTTCAGGCTTTCCTCCAGGGCCATCTGCGCAGTCATATTGGCCATCAGGGCCAGGGCCAGGCGCTCGCTCTGGAAGTTGCCCATGATGCAGGCGAAACCCATGTTCTCGGCGCCGATCAGATTGCCTACGGGTACGCGGCAATCATCGAAGAATAATTCGGCAGTGTCCGACGCCCACCAGCCCATTTTCTTCAGCGGTGTACCGGTGGTGAAACCAGGCGTGCCCTTTTCGATCAACAACAGGCTGATGCCGGCAAAGCCCGGCCCCCCGGTACGTACCGCGACGGTATAGAAGTCGGCACGCTGGCCGCTGGTGATAAAGGTTTTGCTGCCGCTGACCCGGTAATGGTCGCCGTCGCGCACAGCACGGGTCTGCAGGCTGGCGACATCGGAGCCGCCACCGGGCTCGGTGACGGCCAGGGCGGCGATCTTCTCGCCGGATAACACCTGCGGCGCCACACGATCGCGCACCTCGGGCCGGGCCCATTTGACGATGGGCGGCAAGCCGATATCCAGCGAGCCCAACCCTGCCACTACCCCGCCGGAGCCGCAGCGCATCAGTTCTTCGCTGGCGGCGACCTTGGCGAACAGGTCACCTTCGTGGCTGCCTCCAAGGGCTTCGGGGTAACCGATGCCCAGGATCCCCGCCGCGCCGGCCTTGAGGTACAGCTCCCGGGGGAAGCTTTCAGCTTCCTCCCACTGCTCGATGCCCGGCAACATCTCGCGCTCGACGAAACGACGCACGCTGTCGCGGACCAATTGGTGGCTGGGGTCGAAGTATTCCTGATAGGCCGACATCGGCAAGCTCCACGGGACGGTAGAGCGAACTTACCAAGCGCTTGCTTGGTTATCAAGCAAGAGGAAAGACTCGTGAACGCCACAAAACAAATGTGGGAGCGGGCTTGCTCGCGAATGCGGTGTATCAGTCGCCAGATGCATTGACTGAACCACCGCATTCGCGAGCAAGCCCGCTCCCACATTTTGTCCTGCGGTGTTTGTTACAGGGCGATCGGCTTACGCCCGGCAAACGAATGCGCCAGGGTCCCGCCATCCACCAGCTCCAGCTCGCCACCCAGCGGCACGCCGTGGGCGATGCGCGAGGTGATCAGGCCTTTGTTGGTCAGCAGCTGGGCGATGTAATGGGCCGTCGCTTCGCCTTCCACCGTAGGGTTGGTGGCCAGGATCACCTCGACGAACGTGCCCTGTTCCTCGATCCGCGTCACCAGTTGCGGAATACCAATCGCCTCCGGCCCCAGCCCGTCCAGCGGCGACAGGTGGCCCTTGAGCACAAAGTAGCGTCCGCGGTAACCGGTCTGCTCCACCGCGTAGACATCCATCGGCCCTTCGACCACACACAGCAGCGTGTCGTCGCGACGCGGGTCGGCGCATTGCGGGCACAGCTCTTCCTCGGTCAGGGTGCGGCACTGGCGGCAGTGGCCAACCCCTTCCATCGCCTGGCTCAGGGCCTGGGCCAGTCGGGAGCCGCCGCTGCGATCACGCTCCAGCAGTTGCAGCGCCATGCGCTGGGCGGTTTTCTGACCCACACCTGGCAAAGTGCGCAGGGCGTCGATCAGTTGACGAATCAGGGGGCTGAAGCTCATGGGGAAAGGTCCGACAAAACAACGAGACGCGGTTTATACCCGCGCCTCGGATTAGCGTCAAATGCTCAATCTTGTGCGACCCGCACCACCAACTTGCCGAAGTTGCGCCCCTCCAGCAAACCGATAAAGGCTTCAGGTGCCTGCTCCAGGCCTTCCACCACGTCCTCGCGGAACTTGATCTTGCCGTCCCGCACCCACGGCGCCATGGCACTGAGGAATTCCGGTTGGCGGTCGCCATAGTCGTCGAACACGATAAAGCCCTGGATCCGCACACGCTTGGTCAGCAAGGTACGTTGCAACGCCGGCAGCCGGTCGGGACCGCTGGGCGCTTCGTGGGCGTTATAGCCGGCGATCAGGCCACACAAGGGAATGCGCGCCTTGGCATTCAGCAGCGGCACGACCGCGTCGAATACCTTGCCGCCGACGTTTTCAAAGTAGATATCGATGCCCTTGGGGCAGGCCTGGGCAAGCTCCTCGGCAAAGTTGTCGCTCTTGTGATCGACACAGGCATCAAAGCCCAGCTCGTCCACCACATAGCGGCACTTGTCGGCGCCACCCGCCACACCGACCACCCGCAGCCCCTTGATCTTCGCCACCTGGCCCACCACCGAGCCCACCGCACCGGAAGCGGCCGCCACCACCAGGGTTTCCCCGGACTTGGGCTGGCCGATATCGGTGAGGCCCATATAGGCGGTCATGCCGGGCATACCCAGCACACCCAGGGCCATGGACGGGCTGGCCAGTCCCTTCGGTACCGGGATCAGGTTGCGCCCATCGGAGATGCTGTGGCTCTGCCAGCCGGTGGAACCGACCACCAAGTCACCCACCTCGAACTTCGGATTGCGGGACTGTTCGATGCGGCTGACAGCGCCACCGGTCATCACTTCGTCGATTTCTACCGGCGCAGCGTAGGACGGCGCATCACTCATGCGCCCGCGCATGTAGGGATCCAGGGACAGGTAAAGGGTCTTCAGCAAAACCTGGCCGTCGGCCAGTTCCGGCAGCGCGACGCGCTCCAGGCGAAAGTTTTCCGGCACCGGTGCGCCGTGGGGGCGTGAGACCAGCACAATGCGCTGGTTGAGGGTCAATGCTTCGGACATCAGCGAGGCTCCTTCTATCGGTGATTGAATTCAACGGTATAGGGTGCAGACCCCAACACAGGGTCCAGGGTTCGACAAAACTCTCGCAGTAGCCGTTGTCGAGCGCCAGCGAGGCTACGTTAGCCGCACCGCTGCTTTCATGCCAGACGTGGGACCGAGTCGCTGCCGACGCAGCCTGGCTGGCGCTCGACAGCTGCTACGGGTATGGAAAATAGCCGGCCAAAAAAATGCCAGGCGCGGGGCCTGGCATTTTCGGTGCTGCGCTTGCAGATCAGAACGGCAGCTTCATGCCCGGTGGCAGTTGCATGCCAGCGGTCACGCCGGACATCTTGTCCTGGCTGTTAGCTTCGATCTTGCGCACGGCGTCGTTGACGGCCGCGGCAAACAGCGCCTCGAGCATTTCCAGGTCGTCTTCGCCGACGCCCGGCAATACGCTTGGGTCGATGCTCACGCGCTTGATGTCGTGACGACCGGTCATCACCACGCTGACCATATCGCCACCGGCTTTACCGGTGACTTCGGCGTTGGCCAGTTCTTCCTGCATCTTGGCCATCTTTTCCTGCATCTGCTGCGCCTGCTTCATCAGGCCGGCCATGCCACCTTTCATCATGGGAATCACCTCAAAAGTACGTGGATCAATTATTGGCCCCGGGTTATGACGCTTGGGGTACCGGGGCTTCTACAGGTTCAATAGTATCGTGCCGCACCACCGCGCCAAACTGCTGCATCATCTGCTGGATGAGCGGATCACCGTGGATTGACTCTTCAGCCTCGCGCTGGCGGTTGACCCGGCGACGGGACGCCGCCTGGGCCGGGGTTTCCTGCTCGGGCTTGATCAGCTCGATGCTGATGGTCAGCGTGCGCCCGTGGAACTGGTTCAGGGCATCGTTGAGCCGGCGCTGCTGGGTCGCGTTGAACAGGGCGCTGTGGGCCGGGTCCAGGTGCAGCAGCCAGTGGTCGCCATCAACGGCAATCAGGGTGCAGTTGGCGGCGATGCTGCCGGTCATGCCGGAGATCGGCAGTTTCGGGAACAGCTCCAGCCATTGCAACGCCAGGCCGGTGGCCGGCATCGCGGCAGGTTCGGGTTCAGGCTCCGGGGCAGGCTCGGCGGTGTGTTCGCTGGCCAGGTCGTCCAGGTAGCTGTAGGCCGAATCCATGTCCGGCTCGATGTAATCTTCGTCCAGCGGCGGCTCGTCGTCGAGGTCGGTGCCCGGGGTGGCGGCGTCCACTTGCGCAACGGTCGGCTCCGGCACCGGGGCCGAAACCCACTCGGGGGCGTCCGGCACCACGCTGTCCGGGGTCGGCGCGGGCATGGGTGTCAGTTCAGGCTGCTCGCTGGTGGTTTCCAGCACCGGCTCGACGGCAGGCTGCAGCTCGACCTCGACATCGGCCTCTACCGGGTCGTTCCACGGCAGATCGACTTCAGGCACGGGCGCAGGCTCAACCACCGGCTCCGGCACCACCACAGGCGCCACGGGCTCGGCGACAACCGGGGCGGCGGCCTGTGCAACCGGCGCAGGCGGCGCAACCACTGGCGCGACAACAGCCGGGCCAGCCACTGGTTTGGCGGAATCAACTGTGGCCTGGCTGATCCCCACTGGCTTTAGCGGCTGTCTCGGCGCATCCGCCGTGTCGGCGGGCCTGAAGGCCAGCATCCGCAGCAGGACCATTTCAAAGCCGCCTCGCGGATCGGGTGCCAACGGCAGGTCACGTCGCCCAATCAGGCCCATCTGGTAGTAGAACTGTACGTCTTCGGCCGGTAACGCCTGGGCCAGGGCCAACACGCGGTCGCGGTCGCCGTGGCCGTTGTCGACACCTTCGGGCAGGGCCTGGGCGATGGCGACGCGGTGCAGCACATTGAGGATTTCCGACAGCACGCCATTCCAGTCCGGGCCTTGCTCGGACAGATGACGCACGGCTTCGAGCAACGCCTTGGCGTCGCCTTCGATCAACGCGTGCAGCACGTCGAACACCTGGCCGTGGTCCAGGGTGCCGAGCATCGCCCGCACGTCGGCGGCCAGCACCTTGCCTTCACCGAAGGCGATGGCCTGGTCGGTAAGGCTCATGGCATCACGCATCGAGCCGTCGGCGGCACGCCCCAGCAACCACAGGGCGTCGTCTTCGAACGGTACGTTCTCGACACCCAGCACGTGGGTCAAATGCTCGACCACACGCTCCGGGGTCATGTTTTTCAGGGAGAACTGCAGGCACCGCGACAAAATCGTTGCAGGAAGTTTCTGCGGGTCGGTGGTGGCCAGGATGAATTTGACGTAGGGCGGCGGCTCTTCCAGGGTCTTCAACAAGGCGTTGAAGGAGTGGCTGGACAGCATGTGCACTTCGTCGATCAGGTAGACCTTGAAGCGGCCACGGCTCGGTGCGTACTGCACGTTGTCGAGCAGCTCGCGGGTGTCTTCGACCTTGGTGCGGCTCGCGGCGTCGATCTCGATCAGGTCGACAAAACGCCCTTCGTCGATTTCCCGGCACACCGAGCAGGTACCACACGGCGTAGAGGTGATGCCGGTTTCACAGTTCAGGCACTTGGCGATGATACGGGCAATGGTGGTCTTGCCCACCCCGCGGGTACCGGTGAACAGGTAGGCGTGGTGCAGCCGCTGGCTGTCCAAGGCATTGATCAGAGCCTTGAGCACATGGGTCTGGCCGACCATTTCGCGGAACGAGCGCGGACGCCATTTACGTGCAAGAACCTGATAACTCATCGAAAACCGTCGCAACTGGGAAGCGGAAGCGGGTAATGCTAGCGGAGCAAGGGGGAAATTGCATCCGGCACGCTCGTCTAATCTGACTAAGCTGGTCTGACCAAGCCTGTAAAAGGCTGAACCCGGAGAATTTATGCGCGCAGTCCTGGGCGCCTTGTGGATGATTGCCACGGTCAGCCTGGCGGCACCCGCGCCTCTGCGATTCTCCATTTCCGACAGCTGGACCATGCCCATGGTGCAACTTGACCAGGGCCAGCCCACCCAAGGGATTTTGTATGACCTGATGTTGAGCCTGGCCACCCAGGTCGGCCGTCCTGCGAAATTCCATGTGCTGCCGCGTGCGCGTATCGACACCGCCATGGAGCGCGGGGATGTGGATGTGCGCTGCTACGTGACACCGGCGTGGCTGAACAACCTGTCGGGGGACTACACCTGGAGCCTCCCGCTGATGGTGCAACGCAATGTGCTGGTCGCCGCGCAGGTGCCACCACTGTCAGTACGCCTGGACAGTCTGACGTCGCAACACATCGGTACTGTGCTCGGCTATAGCTACCCGACCCTGGAACCACGCTTCGCCAGGGGCCAGCTCAGCCGCGAGGACAGCCGCAGTGAGGAGCAGGTGTTGCAGAAGCTCGCGGCCGGGCGTTTCAACTATGCGGTAAGCAATGAATGGATCCTCGACCGCTTCAATCAGCAATTACCGCCCACACAGCGCCTGCACACGGTGGCCGTGATCGAAGAACAAAGCCTGGGTTGTTATGTGCGCAACGACCCGCAGGTGCCCGGGCAACAGATCCTGCGCACGTTGCTGCGGATGAAAATGTCCGGGGAGATTGATGAAATCATCCAGCTGTATATCGGGAACAGCGCCCCTGCCCCTTAAGATCACCTGATCGACCTTGTGGCGAGGGAGCTTGCTCCCGCTGGAGTGCGCAGCGCTCCCAAAGATCTTGGGGCCGCTACGCAGCCCAGCGGGAGCAAGCTCCCTCGCCACATCAAGCTCCCAAGCCACAGCAAGCTCCCTCGCCACAGTAAACATCACTCGAGCTTTTGCCACTGCGGCGGCGGTGCAAATCCCTCGACCCAACCCGGCACGTCGTCCGCAGGCATCGGCCGGGCGATGAAATAGCCTTGGGCCACTTCGCAGCCCATGCGCATCAACAGCTGGCCGTGCTCCAGGGTTTCCAGGCCTTCGGCAATCACTTCGCGGCCAAACGCACGGGCCAGGCCGATCACGGCCTTGGTCAGCGCCAGGTCGTCCTTGTCGTGCAGGATGTCGCGCACGAACGACTTGTCGATCTTGATGGTCTGGGTCGGCAGGCGCTTGAGGTAGCTCAGGGAGGAATAGCCGGTGCCAAAATCATCCAGGGAGAACTGCACGCCCAAGGCCTGGCAGGCCTCCAGGTGCTGGGTGACACGCTGGATATTGTCGATGGCCACCGACTCGGCGATCTCCAGGTCCAGCCGGTGCGGCTCCACCTGCGGGTATTGCGCCAGCAAGTCTTGCAGGCGCTCGACAAAATCCTCGCGCTGGAAGTGCCGCGCCGCGATGTTCACGCTCACCGACCACCAATGCCCATGCACCTGCCAGCGATGCATCTGGCCCAACACCTGGGCGATCACCCATTCGCCGATATCGACAATCAGGTCGGTCTGCTCGATCAGTGGCAGGAAATCCCCCGGCTTCACCAGGCCACGCTCGGGGTGCTGCCAGCGTAACAACGCTTCGAACCCCACCACCGTGCCGCAGCGCAAGTTGACCTTGGGCTGGTAATGCAGGCACAACTGGCCCGCCGCCAGGGCCTGGCGGATCTGCTCCACGGTCTGGTGGCTGGCCTTGACCTCCTGTTCCAGGGATACATCAAACAACTGGTAGCGGTTGCGCCCGCTCTGCTTGGCCACATACATCGCCTGGTCGGCATGGCGCAGCAAGGTGTCGGCGTCCTCGTCGTCCAGGGGGAACAGCGTGACGCCGATGCTGGCGAACACATTCAGCTCCGCCCCCTGGATCGAGTACGGCTCGGAAATCGCCTTGAGGATGCGCAGCAAGGCGCCGTTCAGCTCGTCGATATCGCGCACATAACGCAGGATCAGCACAAATTCGTCACCGGCGAGCCGGGCGACCACGTCCTCGCCGCGGATGATCTCCCGCAACCGAGTGGCCACTTCCACCAACAACAGATCCCCACAGGCATGCCCATACCCGTCGTTGACCGCCTTGAAGCCGTCCAGGTCGAGCATGCACAACGCCAACGGGATGTCTTCGCTGCGGGAGAACTCCAGGGACTGGTTAAGCAACTCGGACAGATAGGCGCGGTTCGGCAAGCCGGTCAGCACATCGTGGCCGACCCGCCATTGCAGGGTGTGCAACAGCTGGCGCTTTTCGCTGACATCAAAGCGGATCGACACGTACTTCTGCACGCGCCCGGTCTTCTCATCGAGCAGCGGCACCATGGTGCTGTCCACCCAATACAACGTCCCATCCTTGGCCCGGTTGCAGATTTCCCCACGCCACACCCGGCCTTCGCTGATGGCTTGCCACATGCCCTGGAAGAACCCCGCAGGGTGCAGTCCCGAGCTCAGAATGCGGTGATTTTGCCCCAGCAACTCGTCACGCCCGTAGCCGGACATGCCGCAGAACTGGTCATTGACGTAAGTGATGCAGCCCGCCAGGTCAGTCTCGGAGAAAATGGCGGCTGCATCCACGGCCCTGCGGTATTTCTCGTCCATGAGTCAGGCTCACTGTGGCTAGCGGTTGAACCGCTCGACCAGGGCGCGCAACCCGGAAGAGATGCTTTCGAGTTCCCGGCCACGGGTGACTGCAGCGTTGGCATTGCCCGCTGTCTTTTGCACCGTGGCGGCAACGTTATTGATCTGCTGTGAAACTTCCTCGGCGACGTGGGATTGTTCCTGTGAGGCAGCAGCCATTTGCTGACTCATACCGGTA
Source organism: Pseudomonas sp. G5001 (assembly GCF_013385475.1). Taxonomy (NCBI): domain Bacteria; kingdom Pseudomonadati; phylum Pseudomonadota; class Gammaproteobacteria; order Pseudomonadales; family Pseudomonadaceae; genus Pseudomonas; species Pseudomonas sp. G5001. The sequence goes on along the minus strand of NZ_JACAPZ010000026.1, from coordinate 38,217 downwards.
ATACGCTCCACCGCGTGGCGAATGCCTTGCAGCGCCTGCTGCGCCTCAAGTACTTGCTGCACGCCCTGCTCGGCCTCGTGAATGCCCAGGCTCGCGATCTCGACCGCCTCATCGGCGCCCGCCCGCAGGTTCTGGATGATGCCCTGGATCTGCTGGGTCGACTCCCGCGTCTTGCCCGCCAGGGCGCGCACCTCGTCGGCCACCACGGCAAAGCCACGGCCCTGCTCGCCGGCGCGGGCCGCTTCAATGGCCGCGTTGAGGGCCAGCAGGTTGGTCTGGTCGGCGATTGCCTGGATCATGCTCGCGGCCACCTGGATTTGCTGGGTCTGCCCGGCCAGGTTGCCCACCGCCTGGTTGATCTGGGTGACGGTGCCGGCCAGCAACTGGATCGCCTCGCGGGACGTGCCGGCCACCTGGCTGCCCTGCTCGGCGAGGGTGTTGGCGGTGTGAGCTTCGCTGGCGGTTTGCTGCACGTGCACCGCCACTTCGGCGATGGACGCAGCCATCTCGGTCATGGCGGCGGCGGTCATGTCGGTCTCGGCGCGCTGTTCCAGCAACGCCGATTCGGTGGTGCTCGACAACACGCTGGAATGGGCGGCTGCTTCGGCCATCTGGTTGGCCAGGTCGCTGAGGCGCGTCAGGGCGGTTTTAAGTCGCGCTTCTTCGCTGATCAGGATCATTTCGAGCTGCGCGGTCGGCCCCAGCGCGTCGCTGTAGGTCATGGCGCTGATGGGGTCGGAAAAGGTATTGGGCGTGTTCTGCACAATCTGCTTGAGCTGTAGTCCCAAGCGTTGATGCCCCCAGACGCCCAGGCCGAGAAACAAGCCGACAGTCAACGCCTGGGCCCATACACCCGGAACCCATTGGAAGGCGGCGACACTGGCAACGGCAGCCGCCAGTGGCAACGCCATGGCTCGGGACACAGACGCCACACGCCGCACCGGCGAGACCGCCGCACCACCTGCCTGCAACCGCGCGTACAGCGCTTCTGCGCGGCGCACCTGTTCGCGGGTGGGCTTGACCCGCACCGACTCATAGCCCGTCAGCCGCCCGTCTTCGAGAATCGGCGTCACATAGGCGCTGACCCAATAATAGTTGCCGTTCTTGCAGCGGTTCTTCACCACGCCCATCCAGCTCTGCCCGGCCTTGAGGTAGCTCCACATCAGCTGGAACACGGCGGGCGGCATGTCCGGGTGGCGCACCAGGTTGTGGGTGCTGCCGATCAGCTCGGCCTGGGTAAAACCGCTCATGGCGGCAAACTCGGCGTTGCAGTAGGTAATATGGCTGTTGACGTCAGTTGCGGAAATTAGCCGTTGCTGCTCCCCAAAAGTCTGTTCAACAGCAGTGACCGGCAAATTGAGACGCACGTTAAAGCTCCATGGACAGCATTCGATCGCCCTCTCGACCACCGGGTAGGCAGGACAGGCGGATTCGTATTTCCAGTCGGGCTGCGCCGTCGATCGGCTGGTTGGCCGCAAAGGTACGCAAACCCACGATTTTGCACAGCAATTCATCATCCATTCAGTGATGATCAACTAGGCTTGAATTCGGGTATCCGGCACGTGAGGCGCAATGAAGCGTGGCACTGACGAGCGACATTTCAGTCCCTGCCAGGCGTCCGTTTTATGGGCACATTTATGAGAGTAAGGAGAGAGCAATGATTTCCTGTTTCATAAACCTGCCTTCTGAAACGAGACCACCAAATACTTGTCCTAGATGCCGATTCTACGAATTACATCACATTTTGCAAGAAAAGGTGATGGTACATGCGGTTGTCTAATTTTAAGATTTATCGTTAAGTTCTTGATTCTAAATGGGAATTGAGCGATGCACATTTCAAGTTTGGGTCCAGCCATCAGACGTTACCGCAAGGTCGCAGGGCTTACTCAGGCTGAACTAGGTGAAAAAACCGGTTTTGACCCTAAAACCATCAGCCGCTTCGAAACCGGCACCTATACACCCAGCGTCGAGGCACTGTTCTTGTTCGCAGAGGCGCTGGGAGTGAAGCTGAAAGTCTTTTTCGCAGACCTGGTCGACGAGGAGGAACAGCGCGCTTATCTGTTCGGTGTCATTCACAAAGCCACCCCGAAGGATCTGGGAAAGCTGATCGCAGCGGTAGACCAGGCCTTGTCCAAGCCTTAGAGCTCGCAACACACGTGCACGCAATAAAAAGAGCAGACAGCCAGATTGACTGTCTGCTCTTTGCTTGATGACTCCTGACATGAACTGACAGGACAGCCCCTTAGACTAGGGACTGAGCCGCGCCATTGCTGCGTCATTCCACGGAGTCATCATGAATAGCATTGCCCATTACTTTTTGTTGTACGTCGACAGCCCGGCCACCAGCGCCAACCTCTACAGCCGGCTGCTGGACAAGCCGCCGGTGGAGCTGGGGCCGACCTTCGCGCTGTTCATCCTCGACAACGGGGTGAAACTCGGCCTGTGGTCGCGCCACACCGTGGAGCCTGCGGCCCACGCCTCGGTTGGCGGTAGCGAGGCGGGTTTCTGCGTCGCTGATATCGCAACGGTCGACGATTTGCACACGCGCTGGGTGCAACTCGGGATGAGCATCATCCAGTCACCGGTCGAGGCGGATTTCGGCTACACCTTTGTCGCCCAGGACCCCGACGGTCACCGCCTGCGGGTGTTCACCGTGAACCCGTAACGGCTTGCGGCGCCAGCGCCCTTCGAGGCTGATGGCGCCGACACTGGCCAGCACGATCAGGCCACCCAGCACCACGCGCAGCGAAACCTGCTCGCCCAGCAGCGTGGCGGCCATCACCATCGCCACCGGCGGCACCAGGTACAACGCCACTGACGCGCGGCTGACCTCGACATGCCGCAACACATAGGCCCAGGCCAGGTACGCCAGGGCGCTGGGAAAGGCGCCGAGCAACAACACCGCCCAGTTGGCTTGGGTTGATGATTGCGACACCACCGCCGGCAAACCCGGCAAATACACACACAACAGCAAGGTGCCCGACCACACGGTGTAGCACACCGTGGTCAGCGGGCTGTAGCGCCGGGAATAGTGTTTCTGGATGGTGAAATAAAGGCTCCACGACAACGCCGCCAGCAGGATCATCAGTCCACGGGGATCAATCTGCCCCAGGCCATGCTCGCCCCAGATCACCACCAGCACCCCGCTCAAGCCCAGCAGCACGCAACCCCAGCGCCAGCCGGTAACTCGCTCCTTCAAGCCGAAAAACGCCACCAGCACCGTAAATAGCGGAACCGACTGCGCCAGCACACTGGAGGCAGCGGCCGTGACAAATTGCTGGCCGAAATTGATCGTCAGGTGATGCAGGAAAATCCCGAAGAAGCCCAGCACCAGCAACCACGGCAGGTCCCGCAGACGTGGCCGCTCGATCCTCATGACCAACGCGACGCCGGCCATCAATACCGAAGCAATCAGGAACCGTCCCAAGGCCAACTGGCCAGGGCTGTAGCTGTGCAAGGCCAGATGCACGCCAATCGGCGAATACGCCCAACAGAGGATGACGCTGGCAGTGACTAGCGTAAGCTTTACAGGTGACGGGGCTTTCATGAACGGCGTCCAGCAGTGGGAATGCCGTCAGTCTTGGCCCCGGCAAGGCGCAGGACAATTAACCGTTTCTGACTTCTGTAATCACTGGAACTGAGCGATGGAACTGGCCCAACTGAAAATGGTGAAAGCCGTGGCACAAACCGGCAGCGTGGCCCAGGCCGCCCTGCAACTGCACTGCGTGCCGTCCAACATCACCACACGCATCAAGCAACTGGAAAGCGAGTTGGGTACCCCGCTGTTCATTCGCGCCGGGCGCGGGTTGGCGATCAGTGCCGCAGGGGAAGTGTTTCTCGACTACTGCGAGCGCATCCTCGCGCTGGTGGAAGAGTCCAAGCGTGCCGTCGACAGCAACGCGATTCCCCGCGGCAAGCTGCGCATCGGCGCAGTGGAATCCAGCGCCAGTGGCCGCCTGCCGCCGCTGCTGGCCGAATACCATCGACGTTATCCACAAGTGGAGCTGGAACTGGTGACCGGTGCCTGGGCGCAGTTACTCGATGACCTGCAACATCACCGCATCGACGCCGCGCTGGTGGCCGCCGGCGGCAAACGCCCGAAGCTCGAACAAAGCGTGGTCTACAGCGAGCGCCTGGTGCTGATTACCAGCGCCTCCAGCGCACCCATCGAGGACGCCCGGGACCTGGCCGGCCGCACGCTGCTGGTGTGGCCGCCCGGCTGCCCGTATCGCGCCGCCCTGGAGAACTGGCTCAAGCCCCACGACATCAAGCCTGCCATCGCGAGTTATGCCAGTTGGGGCACGATCATTGGCTGCGTCAGCGCGGGGATTGGCGTGGCACTGGCGCCGGAAGGCATCCTGGCGCGCTACGAGCAGGCCAACCAATTGACGTCCTACCGCTTCGACGAATTGGCGGCGGTGGATAACCTGCTGTTCTGGCACAAGGACACCCAACGCCACCTGGCGCGGGATGCCTTTGCGGGGCTGTTGCGGGAGACTTTCGGCTAACCGGTTTTCGCCCCGCTACGCGCGGGCGCAGCAGCATCTTCAGCCTTTTGCGGGGACCAGCCTGGCGTACTGGTCCTGGCTGATCCAGCCCTTGGAAGAGCGGCCTTCGCCATTGATGAACTCGACCTGGGCCCAGCCATCCTTAAACGCCAGTACCGCGACCACATCGTCCTTGACCACGTAGGCACGATGGCTGGCCTTGGCGTCCGGGGTCTTCTGCAGGAAGGCCTTGTCGGACGAAACGGTCACCAGGCCAATCCATTTCTTGGCAGCGGTTTGGGTCAGGTCCAGGCCGGTGGCAATTTCCGGCATCAACACGTTGATGCAGCCGGGATGTTCGCGGCCCTTCTCCACGGTCAGCATCACACCGTCCGAGGAAGCCGCGACGGTACCCGGATAGGCCTCATCCAGCCATGTCGACACCGATGCCTTCGCACCGTCGACCTTGCCCTGCAGGAAGAACGTGCACGAGCGGGTCACGCCCTCGCCCATTTCCTCGGCATAAAACCCCTCCACCTGATGCTCGGGCGTCACGGCCAGCATCAGCCCTTCGTACTTGCCCGAGTGCAGCGTAGCGGCAAACGCCGGCGCACCAGCAGCAACACACACGAAAGAGGCAACCAGCAATCGGGACACGCAACGTTTGAACGGCATTCTATTTTTTCCCTTCAAGTGCTTCGTAGGCTTTTTTGATGCGTTGGTCATAGTCGCCATAATCCTTGCCGTTATAGTTCAGCGCCATGGCGGCGTAATCCTTATTCTTCATGGCCTTGACCAGGGCCGGGCTCTGGCTGCAAAAACCGAGGAAGGCCTTTAGTTGATGCCCGGCATTAATCTTCATGGCCACCACAAATTCAAACACCGTTTTATAACCGCATGCCGTGAAGTTGGAGCCCATTATCTGAAACATGCCCCAGGAGGCCGACTTCAAGGCCGCTTCCTGATCCAGCGCAAAGGCGGTGGCCATGGTTTCCCAGGCCTTGGTCTGGTCCTTGTTATTGGCCTTCCACTGGGGCCCGGCCTTCTTCACGTAGGGGTACGACAACAGCGGGTGGGTCTGGTCGTATTTACTCTTGGTGTACTTGCGAAAATGGTGCCCTTCAAAGGCGATCACCGGCAACTTGGCCGGGCCGAACCCGGAGCGCCCGCCCGACTCCACCGTGGCAAAGGCCTTGATGATATTGACGGAAATGCCGTTACCCAACTGCGTGGCAGCGTTTTGGAAGTCCGTATCCGTCAGCGTCGTGCCGCCGTCGCACGTGGCCTGGAGCATCATCTGCCGGTTGCGCCGCTCGGCCTCGATCATTGCCCGCATGCGGTCCAGATAGTGGTCGACCGTGGCCTGGACCATGTCCGCGCCGGTGTTGCCGAACACATTGAGGAACGTCGGAATACGCAGGGTCGGGTTCGGCTTGACCGGCACCTTCACCGCCTCTTCGATCAGGCTATTGAAGGTGCGCCCGGTAGGGTCGATGACACCATCGGGATGCGCGTATTTGAGGTGGCGGAACTGATACTGGCTGATGCACTGCACCAACTGGCCGTCGCACTTGCCATTTTCCGCCAGGGGGAAACCCAACTTGGGAATGATCAAGTTGAATAAATACTGGATGCATTGAACATCGGCGGGCAAGTTGCGGGCTTTGCCCGGCGCACCGACGGAAGCGCTGATGAGAGTGGGCAACCCTTGCAGGCTTTTCATTACTGACATCCTTGTTAGTTGGGGTGAATGAGCAATAAAGCGCCATCACTTTAATATCATCCATGCATTGACGACATATCTTGAAATATGTGACTGGCGCAAACTAGCAAGGCCTGTAGACGCTGTCCAGAAGGGATGCTTGAAGTTGTGAAAGAGTCCTCACGGTCGTTTGGCAGCGCGATTGCTGTCGGGCGTGCGAAGGATTTTCCGAAAGACGAACAGCAGAAATCGCTTCGCAGTTGACGATTGTCAGCGAAGGGTTTCATACGCGTATTTTTTTGAATCAAGGAGGGGTGGCGTTATGGAGGCAACCCCACCAGCCACACCCCGGCACACAATGTTCCCGCTGTGGCTGCTGCCTTCCGGCTCTGACCAGGTTCACGGGTAATCGTTGCGGGGGGACCGATGGGGTCACCATAACGACGCTCGCCTCTCGGCAAGCCGCGCCATTGTACCGATCTCATCGGAAGTTACAACCGTTGGCGCGGGATTAAAAATATCTGATGGTTCAAGTACTTGGCTGCAGGAGCAAGCTTGCTCCTACAAAAGCACGACCTCGTCCGCCCGACCGCCCTCTTGCTGGATCACCAGGTGAATGAAGTGCAGCTTGGCAATCACCGCCGGCGGCAGGACGAACGGATAGAAATCCGGCTGGCCCATGCTGCGGGACAGTTCGTTGAGCATACCGGCCAGTTCGATCCACGCATTGACGAATGACAGGAACGCCGTGCCGCCGGGATGCCCGGGGTCGTAGAGGGTGCTGAGGGGGAACGGCTGGTAATCCAGGTCCATCTCCCGGGCGCTCATGCCGAAGCCCAGCGCGGTGTCGACGGCGTCCATCATGTGCAGGTAATGCGCCCAGGTTTCCGCCCAGTCTTCCCACGGGTGCATGGTGGCGTAGGCGCTGACGCAGGTTTGCTGCCAGTCCGGGCGCGGGCCGTTCTGGTAGTGCTGCTCCAGGGCGTCGGCGTAGCTGGCGCGCTCGTCACCGAACAGCGTGCGGAACGGCTCCAGCCAATGGCTGTTGGCGATCAGGCGGTCCCAGTAGTAATGGCCGACCTCGTGACGGAAGTGACCGAGCAAGGTGCGGTAAGGCTCGCGCATCTGTACGCGAATTTTCTCACGGTGGGCGTCGTCGGCTTCCTTGATGTCGAGGGTGATCAGGCCATTGGCGTGGCCGGTGGTGGGCGCGTTGCCTTCCAGGTCGATGCCGACAAAATCGAAGGCCAGGCCGGTGTCTTCATCGACCGTCTTGGGAATCACCTGCAAGCCCAGGCTGATGAGTTGGGCCACCAGACGACGCTTGGCGGTTTCGACCTTGCGCCAGCGTTCGGGGTTTTCGGGGATCGACAGGTCGGGAATGGTGCGGTTCAGGCTGCAGGCCACGCACAAGGCCTGGCCGTTGTCGGCGGGCAGCAGCCAGTTGCAGGCGGCCGGCGTGTCGAGGTTGGCGCAGCGGCGAAAGGCACCGGCTTCAGGGTCGGCGTCCAGCAGCCAGGTATCGGCATACGGGCCGGGCTGCAGGGAGGACAGGCGACTCTGCTCCGGCTGATAGCCCAGCAGCGCCGAGCAGGCCAGGCACTGGCTGTTGCGAAAGAACAGCGATTGCCCACAGCGGCACTGCCAGACCTTGCTGTTGCGCGAGGTCTCGGCCATGAACGGTGCGGCGATGCGCGAACTGAGTTGTTCGAAGAAGCGGTACATGGCGATCTCTCCGGGAGGCTTGCCAATACTAGAGCATTGCCCGGGAGAGATCGTTCCCACGCTCTGCGTGGGAATGCATCCTGTGACGCTCCGCGTCGCAACTTTAGAGCGGACGCAGAGCGTCCAGGGCGGCGTTCCCACGCAGGGCGTGGGAACGATCATCAGACTGTGATGTTGTGCTTGGCCAAAAATGCCACGAACGCCTCTTCATCCAGCACTTTCAAGCCCAGCTCAGTGGCCTTGGCGAGCTTCGAACCCGCGCCCGGCCCGGCGACCACGCAATGGGTTTTCGCCGACACCGAGCCCGCCACCTTGGCGCCCAGGCTTTCGAGTTTTTCCTTGGCAACATCGCGGCTCATCAGTTCCAGGGAGCCGGTGAGCACCCAGGTGTGACCGGCCTCGGGCAAGCCTTCGACGACTTTCTTCTCACTCTGCCAGTGCATGCCGAAGTCCTTGAGCTGTTGCTCGATGGCCAGCGCGCGCCGGGCGTTTTCTTCAATATCAAAAAAGTCCCGGACGGCCTTGGCCTGCTTCTCCGGCAAAGCCTGGCGCATGTCGAGCCAGTCGGCCTTGATCACGCCTTCGAGGGAGCCGAATTTGTCGGCGAGTTTCTGCGCGGCGCCCGGGCCCACGGACGGCACGTGCAGCTTGTCGAGCAAGCCGCCCAACGTGGTGCTCGCCGCAAACTCGGCGCTCAGGTCGCCCTGTTCCTGCAACTCCAGGCCGCACTCCTCCCTGGAGAGCAAGGCGCCGATCACGTCCTGGTTATGGCTGTCTTCAAAGAAGCTGTGAATCTCGTGGGCCACTTCCAGGCCAACGTCCGGCAAGTACGTCAGCACTTCCGGCAAGGCCTGCTGCACGCGCTCCAGGGATGCCAGCGAGCGCGCCAGCACCTTGGCCGTCTCCTCGCCCACATCGGGAATGCCCAGAGCGTAGATAAACCGTGCGAGGGTTGGCGTCTTGCTGTTTTCAATAGAGGCAATCAGCTTCTTGCTGGAAACGTCGGCAAAACCTTCCAGGTCGATGATCTGTTCGTACTTGAGCTTGTAGAGATCCGCCGGCGAGCCGATGAGTTTTTCGTCCACCAGTTGCTCGATGGTCTTGTCGCCCAGGCCATCGATGTCCATGGCCCGGCGCGAAACGAAATGGATGATCGCCTGCTTGAGCTGCGCACCACAGGCCAGGCGCCCGACGCAGCGGTACACCGCGCCTTCACTGACGGTTTCCTTGCCCTTGCTGCGCTTGACCAGTTGGGTACGCTCAACGTGGGAGCCGCACACCGGGCAACTCTCGGGGATCTGCACCGCGCGGGCGTTTTCCGGGCGACGCTCGGTGACAACCGACACCACCTGCGGAATCACATCACCGGCACGGCGGATGATCACCGTGTCGCCGATCATCAGGCCCAGGCGTGCCACCTCGTCCATGTTGTGCAGTGTGGCGTTGGACACGGTCACACCCGCGACCTTGACCGGTTTCAAGCGTGCCACGGGTGTGACAGCGCCGGTGCGGCCGACCTGGAATTCAACGTCAAGCAGCTCGGTCAGCTCTTCCATGGCCGGGAATTTATGGGCAATTGCCCAGCGCGGCTCGCGGGCACGGAAGCCCAGCTCCCGCTGGTAGGCAATGCTGTTGACCTTGAACACCACGCCGTCGATTTCATAGGGCAAGGCGTTGCGGCGCTCACCGATATCGCGGTAGTAGTCGAGGCAATCCTGAATCCCCTTGGCCAGCTTCAGCTCATGGCTGATGGGCATGCCCCACTTCTTCAGCTGTTGCAGGTTGCCGATGTGGGTGTCGCTGATATCCGTGGTCACGCCATAGCAGCAGAATTCCAGCGGACGGCTGGCGGTGATCTTCGAGTCCAGCTGACGCAGGCTACCCGCCGCCGCGTTGCGCGGGTTGGCGAAGGTCTTGCCGCCAACTTCCAGCTGGGTGGCGTTCAGCCGCTCGAAACCGGCCTTGGACATGAATACTTCGCCGCGCACTTCGAGGGTCGCCGGCCAGCCGGTGCCGTGCAGTTTCAAAGGAATGTTGCGTACAGTACGCACGTTGACGCTGATGTCTTCGCCAGTGGTGCCATCGCCGCGGGTGGCGCCACGCACCAGCTCACCGTCCTGATACAGCAGGCTGACCGCCAGGCCATCGAGCTTCGGCTCGCAGCTGTACTCCACCGCTGCGCCATCGCCAAACAGGTCGCCCACGGGCAGGTCCAGGCCTTCAGTGACCCGGCGATCGAATTCCAGCATGGTGCTTTCATCGAAGGCGTTGCCGAGGCTGAGCATCGGGATTTCGTGGCGTACCTGAGTGAACGCAGACAATGCCGCACTGCCGACCCGCTGAGTCGGTGAATCACGGGTTACCAGCTCCGGGTGCTCGGCTTCAAGCGCCTTGAGCTCGTGGAACAACCGGTCGTACTCGGCGTCCGGAATGCTCGGCTCGTCGAGGACGTGGTAACGGTAGTTGTGCTGATCCAGTTCAGCGCGCAGTTCGAGGATGCGGGTGTGGGCGGCGGTCATGGGTGTTCTCTCATAAAGCAAAAGAGCAGCCGAAGCTGCTCAATATGTTAGTGCATGGATTCTACAGGCAACGCTTAAGCTTGGACCTTAGCGCTTCTGTGTCAGGGCACGACGCTCGAACTCGACGATGCGCTGACGGTAATGCTCGATGGTCTGGGCGGTCAGGACGCTGCGTTGATCGTCCTTGAGTTCGCCGTTGAGTTCCTGGGACAGCTTGCGAGCTGCCGCCACCATCACGTCGAACGCTTGTTTCGGGTGACGCGGGCCCGGCAAGCCGAGGAAGAAGCTCACCGCCGGAGTGCTGAAATGGTCGATGTCGTCCAGATCGAAGATGCCCGGCTTGACCGCATTGGCCATGGAGAACAGGACTTCGCCGTTGCCGGCCATGCTTTCGTGGCGATGGAAAATATCCATCTCGCCAAAGCGCAGACCGCTTTCCAGAATATTCTGCAGCAGGGCCGGGCCCTTGAAGCCGGCGGCGTCACGGCAGATCACGCTGATCACCAGCACCTCTTCGGCAGCCGGCTGGTCCTTGACGGATTCTTTATGGGCGCTCTTGGCCGGGGACTCATCCGGGAAGTCGTCATCACGGCTGCTGAAGCTCGGGCCTTCTTCCAGGTCCAGGTTCAGGTCGCCCTGGGATGGCTCGCTGGCCGCGCTGCGCTTGCCGCGCTTGGGTTCACGGGCTTCACGCACCGGTGCGCTCATCGACGGCAGGTCGTGCTCGTCCAGGTGCGGTTCTTTATGGTTGTCCAGGACACGCGGTGGCCCCAGCAGCTCGGCGCTGCCGTCGTCGTCCGGCAAATTGGACAGGTTGCGGTCCAGGCGAAATTTCAACTTGCCCTTGCCGCCACGCATCCGGCGCCAGCCATCAAAAAGAATACCGGCAATGACAATAATGCCGATGACGATCAGCCACTCGCGCAGACCGATTTCCATGTAATCCCGTGCCTCTAATAAAAAATGCTGAAAAATAAGGGGTTTAGCACCGTGCAAACCGCTTTAAAACGTGGCGCCAACTCTATGTTCTGAATGACGTTTTGCCCACGCATACGAAAATTTGACATTAAACTAGCACGACCAAAGATAACTTTACACCGTCTGTCAAAATGCCTTGAACAAATATGTCCATTTGCCACTTTTCCCAGACCGGTAAATCACCTTACGTCCTGCTGAAAATCCTCCTTCGACCTGCGGCTCAGGATTCCACCAGCGCCATCGCCTCTTCGACATCCACCGCCACCAATCGCGAACAGCCCGGCTCGTGCATCGTCACGCCCATCAATTGATCGGCCATTTCCATGGCGATCTTGTTGTGGGTGATATAGATGAACTGCACCGTCTGGGACATCTCTTTAACCAGTCGGGCGTACCGCCCAACGTTAGCGTCATCCAGCGGGGCGTCAACTTCGTCGAGCATGCAAAACGGCGCCGGGTTCAACTTGAAGATCGCAAATACCAGGGCCAATGCGGTCAGTGCCTTCTCGCCACCAGACAACAAATGGATGGTGCTGTTCTTCTTGCCCGGAGGCCGCGCCATGATCGTTACCCCTGTATCGAGTAGATCTTCGCCCGTCAGTTCCAAGTAAGCGCTGCCACCACCGAAAACTTTCGGGAATAACGCCTGTAAACCGCCATTAATCTGATCAAAGGTATCTTTGAAGCGATTACGGGTTTCCTTGTCGATCTTGCGGATCACGTTCTCCAGGGTGTCCAGCGCTTCGACAAGATCGGCGTTCTGCGCATCCAGATAACGTTTGCGCTCGGACTGCTGCTGGTACTCGTCGATGGCCGCGAGGTTGATCGCGCCGAGTCGTTGAATGCGCGCGGCAATCCGCTCAAGTTCTTCTTCGGCTTCTTTCTCGTTGGCCTCGGCGGTCAGGGTATTGAGCACGCCGTGCAGGTCGTAGCCGTCTTCCAGCAACTGGTCTTGCAGGGTTTTGCGGCGCACCGTCAGGGCCTGCCATTCCATGCGCTGCTGTTCGAGCTGGCCCCGGATCAGTTGCGACTGTTGCTCGGCCTGGGTCCGGCGTTTTTCCGCGTCGCGCAGTTCGCGGTCGGCGTCTTCCAGGGCGATTTGGGCGGTCTTGAGCTCTTCGTCGACGGTCATGCGCTTGTCGAGCAACTCTTCAAGCTTCAGGCGCAGCTCTTCCAGCGGGGCCTCGCCCTCCTCCAGGTTGAGGCTCAGTTGCTCGCGTTTTTCTGTCAGGCGTTCGGACTGCATTTCCAGGCGCTCAAGGGCCTGGCGCGTGGAGTCGTGCTGCGCCCGCAGGGAGCCGAGGCGCACGGCCAATTGATGGGCGTGATCCTTGTGCTGGCGAGCTTCCTGGCGCACCCGGTCGAGGCGCTCGCGCAAGCTGTCGCGCTGGGCCAGCAGCAACTCGCGCTGCTCGGTGTCCAGGGCCATGCTGTCGAGGGCTTCCTGCAATTGCAGGCGTGCTTCGCCGACTTGTTCGTGTTCGAGGGCGCGTTGCTCGCCCATCTCGGCCACTTCTTCGTCGAGCCGGGTGCGGCGCAGGGTCAGTTGCTCGACCTTGGCCTTGCTCGCCGAGAGCTGGGCTTTCAATTCGCCCTGCTGGCGCGCTTCGTCCTGCAACAGCCGGCGCAGGTGTTCGCGGCCGGTCTCTTGCTGGCGCTGGGTGGCGCGCAGGGTTTGCAGCTGGTTTTCCAGGGACTCGAGTGTGGCTTCGCGCTCTTCGCGCTCGGCGGTCAGGTTGACGATTTCCTGGCCACGGGCCAATACGCCGCTTTCCGCTTCGCTGGCACGCCGTACCCGCAAAAAGTGCCGGCCGACCCAAAAGCCATCACGGCTGATCAGGCTTTGCCCGGCGGCCAACTGCCCGCGCTGGGCCAGGGCCTGCTCAAGACTGTCGACCGGCTTGACCTGGCCGAGCCAGGGCGACAGGTCAATCGCCGCCTCCACTTTATCCAGCAGGCTGCCCGGCACGCGAGTGCCGTCCGCCGCCGGGCTGAGCAAACGCAGATCGCCCTGGGCAAAACCCGCCAGGTCAAACCCGCCAAAATCATCCACCAGCACCGCTTGCAGGTCGGCGCCGAGCACGGTTTCCACCGCCAGCTCCCAACCGGCTTCAACCTTCAGGCCTTCGGCCAGGCGCGGGCGCTCGGCCAGGTGTTGGTCACGCAGCCATTCAGCCGTGCCGGTGCCCGGGTCAAGCGCCGCTTGCTGCAAGGCTTCCAGGGAAGCCAACCGGCCGTTGAGCCGCTGCAAATCGCCCTGGGCCTGCTGCTGTGCCTGGGTCGCCTGCTGCAGTTGCTGACGCAATTGCTCGAGGCGCTCCACTTGTTGTTCTTCGCTGGCTTCCAGCTCTTCCAGCGTCATTTCGCTTTCGGCGAGTTTCTCGCTCAGTTCGAGGATCGCTGCATCTTCCGGGTCGGCAGCGAGCAGCACGCGCTCTTCCACCAGGCGCCGCTGACGCTCGGCCAGGCGCTCCATGCTGGTTTCCAGTTGCTGGATGCGTGACTGCTGCACCTCAGCCTGGCGGCGCGGCTCGGCAGATTGCAGGTTGAACGTGTCCCACTGCTCCTGCCAGGCGTGCATGGTGGTTTCGGATTCTTCCAGGGCCGCAGCGGCTTCCTCGGCAGCGGCGCTGGTGACTTCCTGCTCGGGGGTGAGCATGTCCAGCTCCTCCCCGAGGGTCAGCAGCAAGGTGCGGTCGTGGCCCAGGTGCGATTCGGTTTCCAGGCGCGCACGCTCGGCTTCTTTCAAGTCGTCCTGCAACTGGCGCAAACGCTGCTGGCCGTGCTGGATGCTCTGCTCGACCCGGGCGATATCGCCGCCCACCGAATAGAAGCGCCCCTGCACCAGATTGAAGCGCTCGGACAGGTCATGGTGACCGTCCCGCAGGCGTTCGATGCTGGCGTCGGCATTGCGCTGCTCGGCCACCAGGGCTTCGAAGCTGATTTCCTGGGTGCCGATGATTGCTTCGCGCTGGCCCACCTGGTCATTCAACGCCTGCCAGCGCAGGGCCGACAGTTGCGCCTTGAGCTGACGCTCCTCGCCCTTGTATTCCTGATACTTCTCGGCGGCCTGGGCCTGGCGGTGCAGGCGCTCCAGCTGGCGCTCCAGCTCTTCACGCAGGTCAGTCAGGCGGGCAAGGTTTTCATGGGTACGGCGGATACGGTTTTCGGTCTCGCGGCGGCGCTCCTTGTACTTGGAGATGCCGGCCGCTTCCTCGATAAAGTTACGCAGGTCTTCGGGCTTGGCTTCGATCAGCTTGGAGATCATCCCCTGTTCGATGATCGAATAGCTGCGCGGGCCCAGGCCGGTACCGAGGAAGATGTCGGTGATGTCCCGGCGGCGACACTTGGTGCCGTTGAGGAAGTAGCTGTTCTGGCTGTCGCGGGTCACTTTGCGGCGAATGGAGATTTCCGCATAGGCCGCGTACTCGCCCACCAGAGTGCCGTCGGAATTGTCGAACACCAGTTCGATGCTGGCCTGGCTCACCGGCTTGCGGCTGGTGGAGCCGTTGAAGATGACGTCGGTCATCGACTCGCCACGCAGGTTTTTTGCGGAGCTCTCGCCCATCACCCAGCGTACGGCGTCGATGATGTTCGACTTGCCGCAGCCATTGGGCCCGACCACTGCCGCCATGTTACTGGGGAAGTTCACCGTGGTCGGGTCGACGAAGGATTTGAACCCCGCCAGTTTGATGCACTTGAGCCGCACGCTTAGGCTTCCGCCAACGCAGCAATGACCAGCGAGCAACTGCGCTCGCCGTAGGCCGAGAGCACCAGGCGAATCTGCGGCAGGTCACGGGCCAGCACGGCGGCGAGCAATTGCTCGAACAGCACCAGGTACTCGCTCATGGACGCCTTGCGCTGATCCAGCGCCAGGTAATAGGCGCGGTTCATCGCCGGCTGCAGGTTCTCGACGGTTTCCTGCAGGTACGGGTTGTTGGCGAACGGATAGGCGGCACGCATCACGTTGAAGCTCTCTTCGACGAAGGCGCGGATGTCCTGGCGTTCGAAGCTGGCGATCAGGCGCTGCTGGATTTGCACGAACGGCGCCATGTCGGCCTGGGTCTGCCAGCCGGCGGCGACCGCATTGCCCAGCAGGATGTACAGCTCGCCCATCAGCGTGCACAGGCTTTGCACCTTGTGGGCCGTCAGCTCGGTGACGTGGGCGCCACGGCGCGGCAGGATCGCAATCAGGTGCCGGCGCTCGAGGATCAGCAAGGCTTCGCGCACGGAACCACGACTGACATTCAGCGCCAGTGTGACCTTCTGCTCCTGGATCCGCTCCCCAGGCTTGAGATCGCCGCGAATGATACGTTCGGCGAGGTGGTGAGCGATTTGCTCGGCAAGACTATCCGGCGCCTTGAACGTCATGTTTTCCCTTCAAAATCTTCTATCGGTACAAGCGCGGCAGTGTAGCGCACTTGCCGGTTGATGGCGTACGGCCCACAGAGCGGAATTTGGCATGAAATAAGCAGCCATTAAAGTCCAGAAGCCCCCAAAAACGGCGGTTCCAGAGAACTGGACCATAATTAAGGATGTTGATATCGCATTTTCTTGACCTTTCGGTCAGAAAATCGTTGACCGAAAAGTCAGACATGACTAGATTCGGCGCAAAGCGGTTAACAACAATAATGAGTCTGCGAGGCCTTCCGTGATCCAGTTTTTACTAAACCAGGAGCTCCGTAGCGAGCACGCCCTGGACCCGAACCTGACCGTGCTCAACTATTTGCGTGAGCACCTGGGCAAATCCGGCACCAAGGAAGGCTGCGCCAGCGGCGACTGTGGCGCCTGCACCGTGGTAGTCGGCGAGTTGCACACCGACGATCAGGGCGCCGAGCAGATTCGCTATCGCAGCCTCAATTCGTGCCTGACGTTTGTCTCGTCCCTGCATGGCAAACAACTGATCAGCGTCGAAGACCTCAAGCACCAGGGCCAACTCCACAGCGTGCAACAGGCCATGGTGGAGTGCCACGGTTCGCAATGCGGCTTCTGCACCCCGGGCTTTGTGATGTCGCTGTTCGCCCTGCAAAAGAACAGTGATGCACCCGACAGCCAAAAGGCCCACGAAGCCCTGGCCGGCAACCTCTGCCGCTGCACCGGCTATCGCCCGATTCTTGCGGCCGCCGAACAGGCCTGCTGCAACAAGCCCCAGGACCAGTTCGACAGTCGCCAGGCCGACACCATCGCCCGCCTGAAAGCCATCGCCCCGACGCAAACCGGCGAGTTGAACAGCGGCGACAAACGCTGCCTGGTGCCGCTGACCGTCGCCGACCTGGCGGACCTTTACGACGCTTACCCACAAGCCCGGCTGTTGGCCGGCGGCACCGACCTCGCGCTGGAAGTCACCCAGTTCCACCGCACGCTGCCGGTGATGATCTACGTCGGCAATATCGAAGAGATGAAGCGCATCGAAAGCTTCGACGACCGCCTGGAAATCGGCGCTGCCACTCCCCTGTCCGATTGCTACAGCGCGCTCAACCACGAATACCCGGATTTCGGCGAATTGCTCCACCGTTTCGCCTCGTTGCAGATCCGCAACCAGGGCACCCTGGGCGGCAATATCGGCAACGCCTCGCCCATCGGTGATTCGCCGCCACTGCTGATCGCCCTCGGCGCGCAGATCGTGCTGTGCAAGGGCAACACCCGCCGTACCCTGGCGCTGGAAGACTATTTCATCGACTACCGCGTCACTGCCCGCCAGGACAGCGAATTCATCGAGAAAATCATTGTGCCCAAAGGCGTGCCGCTGTTCCGTGCCTACAAGGTTTCCAAGCGCCTGGACGATGACATCTCTGCCGTCTGCGCGGCCTTCAACCTGAAGATCACTAACGGTGTGATCGACGATGCCCGCGTGGCGTTCGGCGGCATGGCCGCCACCCCGAAACGCGCGAAGAACTGCGAAGCCGTACTGAACGGCGCCACCTGGAATTCCGCCACCGTGGAAAAAGCCTGCGCGGCCCTGGCCGAGGATTTCACTCCGCTGTCGGACTTCCGCGCCAGCAAGGAATACCGCCTGCTCAGCGCACAGAACCTGCTGCGCAAATACTTCATCGAACTGCAAACGCCGCACATCGAGACTCGGGTGACCGCTTATGTCTAACCATCACGCCGTGGAAAAATCCCAGGCCGAACTCGCCGAATTGTTTGCCAAGGACCTGACCAGCGGCGTCGGTCGCAGCGTCAAGCACGACAGCGCCGCCAAGCATGTCTCGGGCGAAGCGCAGTACATCGATGACCGCCTGGAATTTCCCAACCAGTTGCACCTCTACGCACGCATGTCGGACCGCGCCCACGCGAAGATCCTCAGCATCGACACCGCGCCCTGCTACGCCTTTGAAGGCGTGCGCATCGTCATCACCCACGAAGACGTGCCGGGTCTGAAAGACATCGGCCCGTTGATGCCCGGCGACCCGTTGCTGGCCATCGACACCGTGCAGTTCGTCGGCCAGGTGGTGCTGGCCGTCGCCGCCCGCGACCTGGAAACCGCACGCAAGGCGGCGATGGCCGCTGTGATCGAATACGAAGACCTGGAGCCGGTGCTGGACGTGGTCGAGGCGTTTCGCAAAAAACATTTCGTGCTCGACAGCCACACCCACCAGCGCGGTGATTCGGCGGGCGCACTGGCGACCGCGAAGAACCGTATCCAGGGCACCCTGCACATCGGCGGCCAGGAACACTTCTACCTGGAAACCCAGATCTCCTCGGTGATGCCCACCGAAGACGGCGGCATGATCGTCTACTGCTCCACGCAAAACCCCACCGAAGTACAGAAGCTGGTGGCCGAAGTACTCGACGTATCGATGAACAAAATCGTGGTCGACATGCGCCGCATGGGCGGTGGTTTTGGCGGCAAGGAAACCCAGGCCGCCAGCCCGGCATGCCTGTGTGCGGTGGTCGCACGCCTCACCGGCCAGCCGACCAAAATGCGCCTGCCGCGTGTCGAAGACATGCTGATGACCGGCAAGCGCCACCCGTTCTATATCGAGTACGACGTAGGCTTCGACGACAGTGGCCGGCTGCACGGCATCAACCTGGACCTGGCGGGCAACTGCGGTTGCTCACCGGACCTGTCGAACTCGATTGTCGATCGCGCAATGTTCCACTCCGACAACTCGTATTACCTGGGCGACGCCACTGTCAACGGCCACCGCTGCAAGACCAACACCGCCTCCAACACCGCTTACCGTGGCTTCGGCGGCCCCCAAGGCATGGTCGCCATCGAAGAAGTGATGGACGCGATTGCCCGACACCTGGCCCTCGACCCGCTGGCCGTGCGCAAGGCCAACTACTACGGCAAGACCGAGCGCAACGTCACCCACTACTACCAGACCGTCGAGCACAACATGCTCGAAGAGATGACCGCCGAACTCGAACAAAGCAGCCAGTATTTCGAGCGCCGCGAAGCGATCCGTCGCTATAACGCCAACAGCCCGATCCTGAAAAAAGGCCTGGCACTCACACCGGTAAAGTTCGGCATTTCCTTCACCGCCAGTTTCCTCAACCAGGCCGGTGCGCTGATCCACATCTACACCGACGGCAGCATCCACCTGAACCACGGTGGCACCGAGATGGGCCAGGGGTTGAACATCAAGGTCGCGCAGGTGGTGGCCGAGATTTTCCAGGTGGAAATCGACCGCGTGCAGATCACCGCCACCAACACCGACAAGGTGCCCAACACCTCGCCGACGGCGGCTTCCAGCGGCGCTGACCTGAACGGTAAAGCCGCACAGAATGCCGCCGAAACCATCAAGCAGCGCCTGGTGGAGTTTGCCGCGCGCAAATATGAAGTCAGCGAGGCCGACGTTGAATTCCACAACGGGCATGTGCGGGTCCGCGATCACATCCTGACCTTTGAAGCGCTGATCCAGCAGGCGTATTTCGCCCAGGTGTCGCTCTCCAGCACGGGCTTCTACAAGACCCCGAAAATCTTCTACGACCGCAGCCAGGCACGTGGGCGGCCGTTCTACTACTTCGCGTTCGGCGCGGCCTGTTGCGAGGTGATCGTCGACACGCTGACCGGCGAGTACAAGATGCTGCGCACCGACATCCTGCATGACGTGGGCGCCTCGCTGAACCCGGCCATCGACATCGGCCAGGTCGAAGGCGGCTTCATCCAGGGCATGGGTTGGCTGACCATGGAAGAGCTTGTGTGGAATAACAAGGGCAAGCTGATGACCAACGGCCCGGCCAGCTACAAGATCCCGGCGGTGGCCGACATGCCGCTGGACCTGCGGGTGAAGCTGGTGGAAAACCGCAAGAACCCGGAAGACACGGTGTTCCATTCCAAGGCCGTGGGTGAGCCGCCGTTCATGCTCGGTATTGCCTCGTGGTGTGCGATCAAGGACGCCGTGGCGAGCCTGGGTGACTATCGCCATCAGCCGAAGATCGATGCACCGGCGACGCCGGAGCGGGTGTTGTGGGGCTGTGAGCAGATGCGCCAACTGACCGCTGCAAAAGCTGTGGAAACGGAAACCGAGCTGGCTTCGCTTTAGACCGAGGCGCTGCCTTCGCGAGCAAGCCCGCTCCCACATTTTGATGTGTGAACCCAATCAAATGTGGGAGCTGGCTTGCCTGCGATAGCGGTCGAACTGACAACAGAGATGTTGAGGTAAACATGAACAACTGGATCAGCGCCCTCGCCGACCTGCAGAACCAGGGCGAACCCTGCGTGCTGGTGACCATCATCGAAGAGCTCGGCTCCACGCCGCGCAATGCCGGCTCGAAGATGGTCATCAGTGCCGCCCAGACGTTCGACACCATCGGTGGCGGGCACCTGGAATACAAGGCGATGCAGATCGCCCGGGACATGCTTGTGCGCGGCCAGCAAAACACCCACCTGGAGCGCTTCAGCCTCGGCGCCAGCCTGGGCCAGTGCTGCGGCGGCGTGACGGTGCTGTTGTTCGAACCCATGGGCCAGGTGCAGGCGCAGATCGCGGTGTTCGGCGCCGGCCACGTGGGCCGCGCGCTGGTGCCGTTGCTGGCCAGCCTGCCGTGCCGGGTGCGCTGGATCGATTCCCGGGAACAGGAATTCCCGGAACACATCCCCCAAGGCGTGCGTAAAATCGTCAGCGAAGAGCCGGTGGATGAAATCGACCACTTGCCTGTGGGCAGTTACTGCATCGTCATGACCCACAACCACGCGCTGGACCTGGAGCTGACCGCCGCCCTGCTCAAGCGCAATGACTTCACCTACTTCGGCCTGATCGGCTCGAAGACCAAACGCGTCAAGTTTGAACACCGCCTGCGGGATCGCGGTTTCGACACCGCGCAACTGCAACGCATGCATTGCCCGATGGGGCTGACCGAGGTCAAAGGCAAACTGCCTGTGGAAATCGCCATCTCCATCGCCGGCGAAATCATCGCCACCTATAACGCCAACTTCGGCCAGCACACTGCGAGCGCCGAACCCATTGCCAAACTGCTGCCGGTATCCCGCCGCAGCCAAGCGACTAACTGAGACGACCATGCCTTTGACACGCAAAGCCTACCGTGCCGCCATTTTGCACAGCATCGCCGACCCTGCCGAAGTGGGGATCGAAGCCTCCTATGAATATTTCGAGGACGGCCTGCTGGTGATCGACAACGGCCAGATCAGCGCCCTGGGCCATGCCAGCGACTTGCTCGCCAGCCTGCCCGCCGACATCGAAGTCACCCATTACCAGGACGCGCTGATCACCCCCGGCCTGATCGACACCCACATCCACCTGCCGCAGACCGGCATGGTCGGTGCCTATGGCGAGCAGTTGCTGGACTGGCTCAACACCTACACCTTCCCGTGTGAAAGCCAGTTCGCCGACAAGGCCCACGCCGAAGAAGTCGCGGATATTTTCATCAAGGAACTGCTGCGCAACGGCACCACCACCGCGCTGGTATTTGGCAGCGTGCACCCGCAGTCAGTGAACTCGTTTTTTGAAGCGGCCGAGAAGCTCGACCTGCGGATGATCGCCGGCAAGGTAATGATGGACCGCAACGCGCCGGACTATTTGACCGACACCGCCGAATCCGGCTACGCGGAGAGCAAGGCGCTGATCGAGCGCTGGCACGGCAAGGGCCGTTTGCACTACGCGGTGACGCCACGTTTCGCACCGACCAGTACACCTGAACAACTGACCCTCGCCGGGCAGCTGCTGGGGGAATACCCGGACCTCTACATGCAGACTCACATCAGTGAAAACCTGCAGGAAGTGGAATGGGTGAAAGAACTGTTCCCGGAGCGCAAGGGCTACCTGGACGTGTACGACCATTACAAACTGCTGGGTGAACGCTCGGTGTTCGCCCACGGTGTGCACCTGTGCGACGACGAATGCGCACGGTTGGCAGAAGCCGGTTCGGCAGTCGCGTTCTGCCCGACGTCGAACTTCTTCCTGGGCAGCGGTTTGTTCAACCTGCCGATGGCCGAGAAGCACAAGCTGAATGTCGGCCTGGGTACGGACGTCGGCGGTGGCACCAGCTTCTCGCTGCTGCAAACCCTGAACGAAGCGTACAAGGTGATGCAACTGCAAGGGGCGCGCTTGAGTCCGTTCAAGTCGTTGTACCTGGCGACCCTGGGTGGTGCTCGGGCGCTGCGTCTGGAAGACAAGATCGGCACGCTGCAACCCGGCACTGACGCGGACTTCCTGGTACTGGATTACAACGCCACCCCGCTGCTCAGCTATCGCCTGAAGCAGGCCAATAACATCGCCGAGACGTTGTTCGTGTTGATGACGCTGGGGGATGACCGGGCGGTGTTGCAGACGTATGCGGCGGGGCAATTGGTGCACCAACGCTGATTTAACAGGTACAACAAAACAAATGTGGGAGCGGGCTTGCTCGCGAAGGCGGTGTGTCAGTCGCTGGATGTGCTGACTGATCCACCGCCTTCGCGAGCAAGCCCGCTCCCACATTTAGTTAGTGGCGAGCCTGGAAAATTACAGTTTTACAGACGAGCGCCCCGGCTTCTTGGTCTGCAACAGATGCGAGAACACTGCATGCAGATCGTCAGAAGCGCTTTCCTCATCGAGGTTGAGCTTGCTGTCGATGTGATCCATGTGATGCATCATCAGGTTCACCGCCAAATCCGCATCCCGCGCTTCGATCGCGTCGATCAACTGCGTGTGCTCATCGTAGGAACAGTGCGAGCGGTTGCCGCTTTCGTACTGGGCGATGATCAACGAGGTCTGGGACACCAGACTGCGCTGGAAACTGATCAGCGGCGCATTCTTCGCCGCCTCGGCCAGCTTCAGGTGGAACTCGCCGGAAAGCCGGATGCCCGCGCCGCGATCGCCCCGGGAGAAGCTGTCGCGCTCGTCGTTGACCATCTGCCGCAGCTCGGCCAGTTGCTCGGCCGTGGCATGCTGCACCGCCAATTCAGTGATCGCACGCTCCACCAGGCGCCGGGCGAGGAATACCTGGCGGGCTTCCTCGACGCTCGGGCTGGCCACTACCGCACCACGATTGGGCCGCAGCAGTACCACGCCTTCATGGGCCAGGCGCGACAGCGCGCGGCGAATGATGGTGCGGCTGACGCCGAAGATTTCGCCCAGCGCTTCTTCACTCAATTTGGTACCGGGCGCCAGGCGTTGTTCGAGGATCGCCTCGAAGATATGCGCGTAGACGATATCGTCCTGGGTTCCACTGCGACTGGCCTTACCGGCTCGCGGCTGTTTCTTGAGGGGCTGCAACTGTTCGTTCATGGGCACTCGGGTCGGGAGAACGGCGGCGAATTGACGTTGACTGTAATACGGCACAGAGGGTCGCTGGCAAGTATCGCGTAAAATCAGCGCACATTGTACACAACCCAGTGCGCCAACACACTGTACGGCTGTTTGCGGCGCCGGCTGTATTGCAATGAATCGTTACGTTTGAGTTTAGGCTTGATTCCGCACTTTCTCCTTTGTAGGAGCGAGCTTGCTCGCGAAAAACGTATAAGCACCGCATTCAGTCAGGATGCCAGCGTCATCGTTAACGACCTTCGCGAGCAAGCTCGCTCCTACAGACAGCCCGGTAAAAGGAACACCGCCCCATGTCCGACGTCCCCCAAGCGCGATTACGCCCACTGGCCGACACTTCGCCTTCGGCCATCGTCGCCGGTTTCATTGCCATGATGACCGGCTACACCAGCTCCCTGGTGCTGATGTTCCAGGCTGGCCAGGCTGCGGGCCTGACCACCGCGCAAATTTCCTCGTGGATCTGGGCGATTTCCATCGGCATGGCGGTGTGCAGCATTGGTCTGTCCCTGCGCTATCGCACGCCGATCACCATTGCCTGGTCCACACCGGGCGCGGCGCTGTTGATCACCAGCCTGGGCGGCGTCAGCTACGGCGAGGCCATCGGCGCCTACATCACCTGCGCGGTGCTGGTGACCATCTGTGGGCTGACCGGCAGCTTCGAAAAACTCGTCAAGCGCATCCCCGCGTCCCTGGCGGCCGCCTTGCTGGCGGGGATTCTGTTCAAGATCGGCAGCGAGATTTTCGTCGCCGCGCAGCACCGTACCGGTCTGGTGCTGGGGATGTTCTTCACTTACCTGGTCATCAAGCGCCTGTCGCCGCGTTATGCCGTGCTCGCGGCACTGCTGATCGGCACGGCGCTGTCCGGGCTGATGGGGCTGCTGGATTTCAGTGGCTTTCACCTGGAAGTGGCAACGCCGGTGTGGACCACGCCGCACTTCTCCCTGGCCGCGACCATCAGCATCGGCATCCCGCTGTTCGTGGTGGCCATGACCTCGCAGAACATGCCGGGTGTCGCGGTGCTGCGGGCCGACGGCTATAACGTACCGGCGTCGCCATTGATTACTACCACCGGCCTGGCCTCGCTGGTGCTGGCGCCGTTTGGCTCCCATGGCATCAACCTGGCAGCCATCAGCGCGGCGATCTGCACCGGCCCTCATGCCCATGAGGATCGCAACAAGCGCTACACCGCCGCGGTCTGGTGCGGGATTTTCTACGGGATCGCCGGGGTGTTTGGCGCGACATTGGCCGCGTTATTCGCCGCCCTGCCCAAGGAACTGGTGCTGTCGATTGCGGCACTGGCGTTGTTTGGCTCGATCATCAATGGCCTGAGCATCGCCATGAATGAACCCAGGGAACGGGAAGCTGCGTTGATCACCTTCATGGTCACAGCGTCGGGGTTGACGTTGTTTTCCATCGGTTCGGCGTTCTGGGGAATTGTCGCGGGGGTGTTGACGCTGGTGATTCTGAACTGGCGCAAGGCCTGATTCTTTAGACCCAGTAACGAAAAAGCGACCCGGGCGGGTCGCTTTTTCATGACATCAGACTGCCGGGTTGATCGGCTTTTCTGGGTGCCAAGCGTCCAGCAGGGCGCTGACTTCAACGCGGGTCAGCTCTGGACGAGCCTTCAGCCACGCTTCAACAGCGGCACGCTGTTCTTCGTTGACCGAACCACGGGTGGCTTTGCAAACCAGACCGAAGTCATCACCGCCGACGTAGTCCAGGCCGTTGCCGTCCATCGCTTCAGTCAGGAATGCTTCGAGGAAAGCGTCAACCGCTTCATCGTCCAAACCTTCTTTGAAGTCCAGGTTCAGTTCGAAACCCAGCTCTTGAAATTCATCAACGCACAGTTTTTTGCGCAGACGCCGGGAACGGTTAGTCGCCATTGGAACAATCCTCTTAAGTAATAACGGGCGGCACTTTAGCAGTTTAAGCAGGCCTTTGCCCGATTCTCTGGGACAGGCGGCAGAGTGCCAGTAAAAAAAACCGCCAATTGCAGCTATCGTTCAGCCACAAGTGCGACAGCCTTGGGGCATAATGCCGACACTTTCATGACCATTGAGGGATTTTTCGTACATACCCCTCACCTTTTTACCCCCTCAGCAGTAGGGTTTTAATTCTTATGATCAAATCTTTGCGTCCACTGTTACTCGCCAGTTTTCTTCTGCCCCTGGCCTTTTCCGTTACCGCCGCCCCGATCAACACTTCCCTGCCGCCCAAGGTCCAGGAAGCCCTCCAGAAAGCCAAGCTGCAAAACAATGCCCTGTCCCTGGTGATGATTCCCCTCAATGGCCCGGGCACACCTACCGTGTTCAACGCTGACGTGTCGGTCAACCCGGCCTCGACCATGAAGCTGGTCACCACCTACGCGGCCCTGGAAATGCTCGGTCCCAACCATCAGTGGAAAACCGAGTTCTACACCGACGGCACCCTGAGCGGCGGGATCCTGAACGGCAACCTGTACCTCAAGGGCGGCGGCGACCCCAAGCTGAACATGGAAAAACTCTGGCTGCTGATGCGCGACCTGCGGGCCAATGGCGTGCAGCAAGTGACCGGCGACCTGGTGCTGGACCGTGGCTTCTTCATCCCGCCGCAACTGCCGGAGTTCAATGACGACGGCAACGACGAGAACAAGCCGTTCCTGGTCAAGCCCGATGCCTTGATGGTCAACCTCAAGGCGCTGCGCTTCGTCACCCGCAATGATTCGGGCAAGGTGCTGGTCTCGGTCGAGCCACCGATTGCGAGCATCCGCATCGACAACCAGGTCAAGGTCTCCAACGCCAAGCAATGCACCGGCGATGTGCGCTACAGCCCGATGACCGCCGCCGACGGCAGCGTCACCGTGACCGTCAGCGGCCAGTTGGCGGACGGCTGCAGTTCGCAGACGTATCTGTCGTTGCTGGACCACGCCACCTACACCGCCGGCGCCGTTCGGGCGATCTGGAAGGAACTGGGCGGCAGCATCCAGGGCCGCGACATCCAGGCGCCGGTACCGAAGAACGCCAAAGTGCTGGCTCGTGCGTTCTCGCCGGACCTGGCGGAGATCATCCGCGACATCAACAAATACAGTAACAACACCATGGCCCAGCAGTTGTTCCTGAGCCTGGGTGCGCAGTACCGCACCGATGCCGACGGCGACGACGCCAAGGCCGCCCAGCGCGTGGTGCGCCAGTGGCTGGCGAAAAAAGGCATCACCGCGCCGCACCTTGTGATGGAGAACGGCTCCGGCCTGTCCCGTGCTGAACGGGTCAGCGCCCGCGAGATGGCGACCATGCTGCAAGCGGCGTGGAGAAGCCCGTACGCGGCGGAGTACATCAGTTCGCTGCCGATTGCCGGCACCGACGGCACCATGCGTAAACGCCTGAAGACCACGGCCATGCGCGGCGAAGCCCACGTCAAGACCGGCACCCTGAACACCGTGCGGGCGATTGCCGGGTTCAGCCGCGACAACAATGGCAATACCTGGGCTGTGGTGGCGATTCTCAACGATCCGAAACCGTGGGGCGCGTCCTCGGTACTGGACCAGGTGCTGCTGGACCTGTATCGCCAGCCGAAACTGGCGGCGGCGGCCCCGGTCCTCTAACAGCAGCAAATATCAAATGTGGGAGCTGGCTTGCCTGCGATGCAGACGCCTCGGTCTATCAGGAATACCGAGGTGATGCTATCGCAGGCAAGCCAGCTCCCACATTGATCTCTAATAGCTTGAATGGCCGTGCACTTCAGGCAAGCACCCGCTCTGCCTCAACTCTGTCCCTGCCCGCCTGCTTGGCGGCATAGACACCCGAATCCGCCCGCAGCAACAAGCTGTCGACGCCCTCCTCGACCCGCCAACTGGCGACCCCGAAGCTCGCCGTCACCGTGCCGACACCTTCCATCGGCTCACCGCGCAACGCCTGCCACAACTCCAGGGCAACATTGAACGCCTGGCTGCCGTCGGTATTGGCGCACAGCACCACAAACTCCTCGCCGCCCAGCCGGCAAAACACATCCGTGCGTCGTAACCGCTGGCTGATGCGCCGGCATAACTCCTTGAGCACTTCATCACCCACCGCGTGACCATGCTGGTCGTTGATGCGCTTGAAGTGATCGATGTCGAACATGATCACCGACAACGCCCCCGAGGCACGCTTGACCCGGATCATCTCGGCCTTCAGCCGGTCCTGGAAGTAGCGTCGGTTATGAATGCCGGTCAGGGAATCGGTAATCGACAGCGCCCGCAGCTCTTCCTCGACCCGCTTGAGATCGGAAATATCCGACACATAGCCATGCCATAACGTACCACCACCGGCCAGCTCTTCCGGCGTCGCCTCACCGCGAACCCAGCGCAGCCCCCGATGGGGCAACTGCACCCGGTATTCTTCACGCCAATGGCTCAGTTGCAGGGTGGACAGGCGAATGGACTCCCGTACCCGCTCGACATCCAGCGGATGAATCCGCTCGAAGACCTTTCGCGCGTCCTGCTGCAACACCCCAGGCTCGATTTCGTAGATGTCGCGGATGCCATCGCTGGCATAAATGAAACGCGAGACATTGTTCGGTTCCAGGATGAACTGGAAAATACCGCCGGGCACATGGGCGCTGAGTTTCTTCAGCAGGCGGTCCCGCGCGGCCAGTGCCTCATAGGCGCGCTTCTGCTCGGTGATATCCAGGCAGATCGCCAGGTGCCCGACCCACAGGCCATGCTCGTCCAGCAGAACAGTGGCGAGCATGTTTACCGTCAGTTGGCTGCCGTCCTTGCGTACCAGCGTCCACTCGCGGGCCTCATGCACTGCATCGGCGCTGTCCACCAGCATCGCCTGGGCTGGCGCGATGCGCTTGCCGAGGATTGCGCTCAATTGCGCGGCACGGGCTTCCAGCTCGGGGGCCAGGTGCAGGCTTTCGAGGGTCAGGTGGCCCAGTACCTCTTGTGCTTCAAAGCCCAGCATCTGCTCGGCGCCGGCGTTGAAGGTGGTGATCACACCGCGCAAGTCCGTCGCGATGATCGCCACCTGGGTGGCCGCATTGAGCACGCTGCGCAGTTGGCCGTGGGTGCCTCGCAGCTCCTGTTCCCGCTGACGCAATTGGGCGGTGCGCTGCTCCACCAGCTTCAATGCGCGCTGGCGCTGGCTGACCACCACGTAGAGCAACGCACTGAGCAGCACACTCAGCAGGCTGCCCATGACCAGGATACTGACCAGCGACGAGTGATTGCCCTGCTGGAACACCTGGCTGGGGCGCAGGCTCAAGGCGTAGACGTGGTCGCCGAGCGTCAGCCGGCGTGCTGCCACCAGGTCACTGTCTGCCACGGGGTTGCTGGATTCGTACAACACCCGTTGCTCTGCATCGGAGGTGTCGACAATCTGCATCACCAGGTTGTCCCGTGCGGCCTTGGGCAAGCCATCGGCCACCAGCTGGCGCATGCTGATCACCGCCATGACGTAGCCGTAAGGTTCACTGTTGGGCACTTGTGTCGTCGGTGCCCGGCTGACCGGTGCCACCAGCAATACACCCATGGCATAGGCCGGCTCCACACCCACCAGTTGCATGGGCTGGGACACCGCCATCTTCCCTGACTGTTGCGCACGCTCCACCGTCGAGCGCCGCAGTGGCTGGGCCAACAGGTCAAAACCCAGCGGCGAGCCAAGAATGCTCTGGGTCTGGCTGTACAGCACCGGCACATACTCATCGCGATCAGTCGCCGGGGTCAGTTCGCCCGCCGCATTCAATTCACGAATGGAGAAATTCGCACCGCGCTCCGCCGTGATTGCCTGCTCGAACGCACCGCGCTGGTCACGCAAAACCCGGGGAGCCCAGGCATAGGCGCGGGTACGCAACAGCAAGGGCTGCGCGAACCCTTCGAACTCTTTGCGCGAGACTGTATTTGAATTGACGAAGAACCGCCGCAGGCTGCCCAGGCGTTGTTCCTGGTCCTCGAAACGCTCCTGGAGGCGGCTGTAGCGCTCGTTGACCAGCAGTTGAAAGCGCTGGCGCATCTGCTGCTGGTAAAGCTCGGACGCGGCCCAGGCGACGACAATCGTCAGCGCGATACCGGCCAGCAACACCACCACCGCCACCAGCCACGCCGACACCTGCTCACTGATAAAGCCTAGGATTTTCGGGCGGACGGCATGCAGCGGCATAGACAAGACTCGGAACGCCAGCGTGCGGGTGCGTCACTTTGGCCAGGTCCTAAGTTATAGCCACAGGACTTGCGTTTGACCAGCGCAAAAAAAAGCCGCAGGGCCGGAATGATCCGGGCCTGCGGCTTCAGAACGCAGTGATCAGCGCGCGGTGATTTTCCACGCCCGATGGATCTTGGCGTTACGCGCAAAATCCGGGTCGATGGTCTTGTCGCTGATCTCTTCGACGGCATACCGCTCGACGAGGTTGTCTTCCAGCTGGAACTTGCGGAAGTTGTTCGAGAAGTACAACACGCCGCCCGGCGCCAGGCGTGCCATGGCCAGGTCCAGCAACTGCACGTGGTCGCGTTGCACGTCGAAGATGCCTTCCATGCGCTTGGAGTTGGAGAAGGTCGGCGGGTCGATGAAGATCATGTCGAACTCATCGCGGCTGGCTTCCAGCCAGGCCATCACGTCGCCCTGCTCCAGGCGGTTCTTGTCGGAGAAACCGTTGAGGGAGAAGTTGCGGCGCGCCCAGTCCAGGTAGGTCTTCGACAGGTCGACGCTGGTGGTGCTGCGCGCACCACCCTTGGCGGCGTGCACACTGGCGGTGGCGGTGTAGCAATACAGGTTGAGGAAGCGCTTGCCGGCCGCCTCTTTCTGGATGCGCATGCGCATTGGACGGTGGTCGAGGAACAGGCCGGTGTCCAGGTAATCGGTCAGGTTGACCAGCAACTTGACGCCGCCTTCGCTGACCTCGGTGAACTTGCCCTGGGCGCTCTGGCGCTCGTACTGCTTGGTGCCGCTCTGGCGTTCGCGACGCTTGACCACCACACGGTTCTTGTCGATGCCCAGCGCCTGGGGAATGGCCGCCAGGGCATCGAACATGCGTGCCGAAGCTTTTTCCGGGTCAATCGACTTCGGCGCCACGTATTCCTGGACGTGGACCCAGTCGTGGTACAGGTCGATGGCCATGGAGTATTCCGGCATGTCGGCATCGTACACACGGTAGCAATCGACGCCTTCGCGCTTGGCCCACTTGCCCAGCAGTTTCAGGTTCTTTTGCAGGCGGTTGGCAAACATCTGCCCGCCTTCGCTCAAGCGCGCCTGCTCGACCACTGGGGCCGGGGCGGGTTTGATCGGGTTCCCGTTCTTGTTGTACTGGCGCTCTTGCGGCTCGGTCGGCGCCTGGTCGTAGGCCGCTTGCTCGCGCTCGGCCTGGCGTTGTTCCGGGGTGCGACGCTCGCCGGTGACGAACTGGTCCGGGGTGACCTTGATCAGCAGCAATTTGCACGGCAAGGCGCCGTTCCAGAACGAATACTGTTTGTGGCTGCGGATGCCCATGCGCTTGCCCAGGTCCGGAGCACCGGTGAACACCGCCGCTTCCCAGCCCAGGCACGCCTGGCGCAGACGCTCGCCGAGGTTCTGATAGAGGTACAACAGGCTGGCTTCATCACCCAGACGCTCGCCATACGGCGGGTTGCAGATCACCAGGCCTTTCTGGTTCTGGTCCGGACGCGGCTCGAAGGTACCGACTTCGCCCTGGTAGATCTTGATCCAGTGGCTAAGGCCTGCGCGTTCGATGTTGTTACGGGCGGGTTGGATCAGGCGAGGATCCGCCTCGTAACCACGAATCCACAGCGGTGGCTTGGCCATGCCGATGGCGGCACGCTCGCTGGCCTCTGTGTGAAGTTTTTTCCACAGCGCCGGAACGTGGCCAAGCCAGGCGGTGAAACCCCACAGCTCACGGTTCAGGTTGGGCGCCATGTCGGCGGCGATCATCGCGCCTTCCACCAGGAAGGTACCGACGCCGCACATCGGGTCCGTCAGCGCGCCGCCTTCGGCAGCGATGCGCGGCCAGCCGGAGCGAATCAGGATCGCCGCCGCCAGGTTCTCTTTCAACGGTGCCGCGCCCTGCTGCAGGCGGTAACCGCGCTGGTGCAGGCTGTGGCCGGACAAATCAAGGGAAAGGATCGCTTCGCCACGGTCAAGGCGCAGGTGGATGCGCAGGTCCGGGTTGATCTTGTCGATGGATGGACGTTCGCCAGTCGGGGTGCGCAGCTTGTCGACAATCGCATCCTTGACCTTCAGCGCGCCGAAGTGGGTGTTGTCGATGCCCGAGCCATGGCCGCTGAATTCAACGGCCAGGGTGCCGTCGGCGAGCATGTGGTCTTCCCACTCGATGTCCAGCACCCCGTGGTACAGGTCTTCGGCGTCCTTCATCGGGAAGCGCTTGAGCACCAGCAACACGCGGTTGGCCAGGCGCGACCAGAGGCACAGGCGGTAGGCGGTCTCCATGTCGGCCATGCCGCGCACGGCCGAGGTGTGCTCGCGGGCTTCCTCAAGGCCAAGCCCGACGGCTTCCTCGATCAGCAGGCCTTCGAGGCCCTTGGGGCAGGTGAGGAAGAGTTCAAAACGGTCCGACATGGGGCATTCCAGGCTTTTCAGCAATAAGTGAACGGGCGACGCATCGCGCGTTCGGTTTTCAATCAAGCGCTTTTCTTGAAGAGCGCTCGTGTGGCACGAATGTGCCGTTCCACCCCGGCTACCGGCCTTTCGGGCCTTTATCGACGGGGCAGTTCAAGTATTTGGAGCAACAAGAAGAAACATTCCGACCCTTCGTCGAATAATAACCGACTGCAACAGGCGGACATTCTCACTAAAGGATTAAACCCATCCTCTTTGAAGGGCACATCATAGCTGGGTTTGCCCAATAAAAGGGGCGAAAAGCCATCCCAGCTTATGGCTATAGCATCGTTATCGTTACGTGCTTATGACAAAACGATCATTGAATCCATGTGACCTATTGGTTAGAACTCAACACAGGTTGGCGCCGTAACGACGCCGACACATAGCTCGCCACGCCGGCAGCGAGCGCACCAACGGCAGAAAAACTCTGCCCGGCCTCGGACGAGGCCGAAGGATATCAAGACAGTCAACAAGTGAGGGAAACACCCTATGAGAAGACTTAAGCGTGATCCGTTGGAAAGAGCATTTTTACGCGGATATCAATATGGCGTTCATGGCAAATCCCGTGAGCTTTGCCCATTTACTCTACCGTCGGTACGCCAAGCCTGGATCAACGGCTGGCGAGAAGGACGCGGCGACAACTGGGACGGTATGACTGGCACTGCGGGAATCCACAGACTCAACGAACTTCACGCCGTCGGCTAATCAAGGGCATTTAATTCCGACACCAGCACGAATACGCAACCACTTAACCACGCACGCCCCATCCGGGCGGCGGGCTTCGGCCCAGGGGCTCCTTCAAGGAGCCCTTTTTATTGCCTGTTGTCAGCCGCGCGGCAATGCCGCAATCGCATCCACCGCCTGGCGAATCAACGCCGGGCCCTTGTAGATAAAGCCGGAATACAACTGCACCAGGCTCGCGCCGGCGGCGATTTTCTCGGCCGCGTGCTTGCCCTCGGTGATGCCACCCACGGCAATGATCGGCAAGCGCCCTGCCAACTCGGCCGCCAGCACCTTGACGATGTGGGTGCTCTGGTCGCGTACCGGCGCACCGGACAAGCCGCCCGCTTCGTCACCATACGCCAGGCCTTCGACACCGACGCGGCTCAGGGTGGTGTTGGTGGCGATCACCGCATCCATGCCCGAATCCACCAGGGCCTGGGCCACCAGTACGGTCTCTTCGTCGTTCATGTCCGGGGCAATCTTGATTGCCAGGGGCACACGCTTGCCGTGGCGCACAGCCAAATCTTCCTGGCGCTGACGCAAGGCTTCGAGCAGTTGCTTGAGGGAGTCGCCAAACTGCAGGCTGCGCAGGCCCGGGGTGTTAGGCGAGCTGACGTTGACCGTGACGTAGCTGGCGTGGGCGTAGACCTTGTCCAGGCAAATCAGATAGTCATCCACCGCACGCTCCACCGGCGTGTCGAAGTTTTTGCCGATATTGATCCCGAGGATACCGATGTACTTCGCCGCCTGAACCCGTGACAGCAGGTTATCCACACCCAGGTTGTTGAAGCCCATGCGATTGATGATCGCCTCGGCTTCCGGCAGGCGGAAGATCCGCGGCTTCGGGTTGCCCGGCTGCGGCCGTGGGGTCACGGTGCCGATTTCGACAAAGCCAAAACCCAGCTGCGCAAAACCGTCGATGGCCGCGCCGTTTTTGTCCAAACCCGCAGCCAGGCCTACCGGGTTGGGGAAATCGAGCCCCATCACCGACACCGGCATTTTCGCCGGGGCCTTGCACACCAGGCCATTGAGCCCCAGGCGGCCACCGGCACCGATCAAGTCCAGGGACAGATCGTGGGAAGTTTCCGGAGAGAGTTTGAACAACAGCTGGCGGGCCAGGGTATACATGGGCGGGCTTGACTCGGATGGCGGCGAAAGGTGGCGGCGATTATAGCCGGGGTGACGGGCTGCATGCGAGGCGTGCCGTCCAATCGTCAGTTACGGTGCGTCATCAGTTCCTCATAGCGGGCCCAGATTTTTTGCGCATAGCGAAGACGCAGGGCCTCACGCTGAGGCCCGGGCCCGCCGCCCACATTGTAGGAACCGATCGCTGTCCAGTTGTAGCCGAACTGTTTGACGAAGTCGGCAAGGATCGACGCCCCCACCTCCACCGACAGGCAAGGCTCATCCAGCAAGCGCTGCTCGGTAATGCCCTCCTTGAGCAGGCGCGGCAGGTGAATGCTGTTGATCTGCATCAGCCCGATATCACGGGTGCCGTTGTTGTTGGCGTAATTCATGGCCTTGGCGCGGTAGCCCGACTCCACTGCGGCGATGGCCTGCAACAATTCCGGCTCCATGCCGTATCGGCTGGCAGCCTCGGCCCAGCAATACGCCCGGGCTTCATTGCCGAAGCCGAGCGTGAGCATCAGCAGCAGCGCCCCCTTGCACCGGGCGCTGCTCATGCCTGCCCCCGACCGCAGGTGGAACAGACAGCGCCCACCGTCAGGCTGGTCATCCTGACCGCACAGGTCACCCGGTACCCTTTGCCGTATACCGTCTTGATCAGACCCTTGCCGCCCTTCAAATATTTGCGCAGCGAACAGATGCAACGGGTCAGGGACTCTTCCGTGGCCTCGTTATGGGGCCATGCCTGTTCCAGCAAGTGGTCCTTGGTCACCAGCACTCCGGCCGAGGACAGCAACAGGCGCAACACCTGCCACTCCTTGGGCGGGAGTTGAATATCCGAGTCTTCACTGGTCAATCTACCGTCACCGTGCAACGTCCAGCGCTCAAAGACCATGGGGGTAGCCAGTACCCCATCGTTCACCACGGCCATTCGTACCTCCGCACCCAACTCACCTTCCAACACTGGTTTCCTGAAGGTCGCGACTATAAAAAGCCCACTCGCTGTATAGGAGAGGAAAAAACCCCATAGGCACTGATTTTTTCAGACTGGGCACGTAGGACCTTTCGGCGATGCCCGCCCAGGGGCGCCACCAACGTTCTTATCCTTCGGTCACCCGGTTAAATGCCCGCTTCACCTGCTCATGCTGGGAGCGCGTCAACGGCGGCGCCTGCCCCGGCTCGGCAGCGGTATGCAGCACATTTGCGACCGCCGTCGCCTGAATCACAAACAATCGCACACTGTTGGCCATGGGCCCGTTGTAGCGTCCGAGCAAGGCTGTGCCGGTATCGCGCTGAAAATTCCCCACCAGCAATCGCCTGCCCGGAGCCACACGCACCACCGTGTTGATCCCCATCCGCTCCACCCCCGCCGAGGGTTTGTCGCGACTGGCAGCCTTGCCCATCTGGCGGCCATCCTCGACGGTGAGCAGCATCTCGATTTCATTCGCCTCGGCGAAGCGCGGCAGAACACTGACCTGCGTACCAAAGACCACCGGTTGCCATTCGTCGTGGTCTTCACCCGGCCGGGGCAGATAGAACGTCTGGTTGTCGTTGAAAACCGCGGGCACATTCTCCTGGGTGAGAATCACCGGCAACGTCGTGACCCTCGCTCGCCTGCGCAACTCCAAGGCGGTGATCCGCTGCATGAATGCTTCGTCCTCGATGGGTGCCATGACCCGGGTAGCTGAAGGCTTGTCCGCCCCCTTGTGCATGGTCGCGCCGATCTTCTTGAGCTCACCGCGGTCCACATCCACCAGCCACATCGAAACCTCCACCGCGCGCTTTGGTACGTCCAGTTCTGCCACCAGACCTTCGATAAAGCTCACCTGCGCGGGCTTGCCCTTGATCAGCAGGCTGTTGGTGTCCGGGTACGCCAGCACCGAGATATTCTTGTCGGCCAGTAATCCGGGTTGCCGCGGGGACGCACTCTCCTGCTCGACGGCCAGCAGTTTTTCGATCATGGATGCCATGCCCGGCACCGTGACGGTTCTGTCGCCCATGTTGTACTCGCGGTCTGCAACGTGGGTGTTGAGCACCTGCACCACCCCGATCCGCTGCGGCCCCAGGCGCAGTTCCGCACGCTGGCGGTCCATCAGTTGGGCCAGGCGCAGCACATGGTCGACATAGTTCGGCGGCCCGGACACGTAGAACACCCGCGCCCCACTCGCACGCAGCGGGTAGCGCGCCTCTTCGAGCCCCGAACGGCGCATGAACCCGCGCAGGAGGTCGACCGAGATATGCCGCAGGGTCACTACCGAGCTTTTCGCCTCGTCGGCGTCATAGAGGTAAAGCACCTGGCCATCGGTGTACCAGATCAGGCCTTGCTGCTGGGCGACCGACTCCAGCAGCGGTTGGGGCGAGTCGAAATCGAACGCCCCGCTGATGCGCTTGCGAGCTGCCGCCTGACTGACAACGATCGGCTGCCCCAGCGGCAGGGACAACGCGGTAAAAAAAGTGTGCAGGCTTTCATCACGGGCCTGGTAGGAGCCCCCGAACGCGCCGGGGCTGCCCAGCAGCAGCAGGCCGAAAAGCAGCGTCGAGAAACGGTGAAGGTGGCTGAACATGCCTGCATGGCCCGGGCTGAAAGAGCGGCCATACTGCGAGGCAGGCCGATTTCAATCCTGATGGAAAGCTGACGCCCAACCCATCCTGTGCGCATCGTGGCATGTGCCTTGCTTTGCCTTGTCTATCGCAGCTCGCGCCAACGGCGGAACGGGCTCAAGGACACAGACGTCGTTACCCCGGGCTCTTCTTCTGAGTACCCGACGGAACGGCGTTTTTTTATGAAAGGTACGTATTGATGAGTGATCCCCTGGCTTGGGTCAACGGCAGCGATGCCCCGGAAAAGAGCAGCCTCAACCTGGGTTTCATGGCCCTGAGCGATTGCGCCTCGGTGGTGGTCGCCGCCACCCAGGGCTTCGCCCAGCCCTATGGCCTGACCTTGAATCTCAGGCGCCAGTCATCATGGGCCAGCCTGCGGGACAACCTGGTCAGCGGCGAACTGGACGCCGCCCACAGCCTGTACGGCCTGATCTACGCCGTGCACCTGGGCATCGGCGGCGTGGCACCCACCGATATGGCGGTGCTGATGGGCCTGAACCAGAACGGCCAGAGCATCAACCTGTCCCGTGGCCTGCAACAGCTGGGGGTGACCAGTCCTGAGGCACTGGACCGCCACGTGCACCAAAGCCGAACAAAACTCACCTTCGCCCAGACCTTTCCCACAGGTACCCACGCCATGTGGTTGTATTACTGGCTGGCCAGCCAGGGCATCCATCCCCTGCAGGATGTGGACAGTGTGGTGGTGCCGCCGCCGCAGATGGTTGCGCACCTGCAAGCCGGGCGCATCGACGGCTTTTGTGTGGGCGAGCCCTGGTGCGCCAGTGCGGTGAAGCAGAACCAGGGTTTTACCCTGGCCACCACCCAGGCACTGTGGCCGGACCATCCGGAAAAAGTCCTCGGCTGCACCCAGGCATTTGTCGAGCAATACCCCAATACCGCCCGGGTACTGGTGATGGCGATCCTGCAGGCCAGCCGTTTTATCGAACAGAGCACGGAAAACCGCCGCTCCACTGCACAGTTGCTGAGCGCCCCGCAGTACCTCGACGCCCCGCTCGATTGCATCGAACCGCGCCTGCTCGGCGACTACGATGACGGCCTCGGCAACCACTGGCAGGATCCCCACGCGCTGCGTTTTTATGGCGACGGCGAGGTGAACCTGCCCTACCTGTCTGATGGCATGTGGTTCATGACCCAGTTCCGCCGCTGGGGCCTGCTGCGGGAGGACCCGGACTACCTCGGCGTTGCCCGGCGTGTGCAACAACTGGACATCTATCGCCAGGCGGCCAGCGCCGTGGGCGTGCCTGCCGATGGCGAGGCCATGCGCAGCAGCCAGTTGATCGACGGAAAAATCTGGGACGGTTCGGACCCGGCCGGGTATGCCCGCAGCTTTCGCCTGCATGCCATGGCAGATGTTGCCAGCCGCCAGGCCTTGCGCTGACAGGAGGAACCCATGCTACGAATCCTGTTGATCAATGACACACCGCGCAAGGTCGGGCGGCTCAAGGCTGCGTTGACCGAGGCCGGGTTTGAGGTGATCGATGAGTCGGGGTTGACGATCGACTTGCCGGCGCGGGTCGAAGCGGTGCGCCCGGACGTGATTTTGATCGATACCGAGTCGCCGGGACGCGATGTGATGGAGCAGGTGGTGCTGGTGAGTCGCGACCAGCCACGGCCGATTGTGATGTTTACCGATGAGCATGATCCGGGGGTGATGCGTCAGGCGATAAAGTCCGGGGTGAGTGCCTACATTGTCGAGGGGATTCAGGCGCAGCGGTTGCAGCCGATTCTGGATGTGGCGATGGCGCGGTTCGAGAGTGACCAGGCGCTGCGCGCGCAGTTGCAGGCGCGGGATCAGCAGTTGGCCGAACGCAAGCGGATCGAAACGGCCAAGGGGTTGTTGATGAAAATGAAGGGGTGTAATGAGGAAGAGGCCTACACGCTGATGCGGCGTCAGGCGATGAGTCGGCAGCAGAAGCTGATTCAGGTGGCGGAGCAGATTATTGCGATGAGTGAGTTGTTGGGGTGAGAGGGGGGTCGGGGTGTATATCCGTTAGTTAGGTAACGGCCGCTATTGGTTCCGCCCTTACGGCGGCTCACTTTTGAACAGCGCAAAAGTAAGCAAAA
>NZ_JACAPZ010000025.1:0-5634 GCF_013385475.1 Pseudomonas sp. G5001 | reverse complement strand
CAGTGTTGTTTGGCCCTATTAACGGTTCGATCTTCTCGGTCGAAAGCGGAGAAAAAGAGGTGTTGACAGCAGCGTGTAACGCTGTAGAATTCGCCTCCCGCTAACGAGAGATCGGAAGCGCAAGTGGTTGAAGTTACAAAGGAAACTTTGAAAACTTCTGAAAATAATCACTTGACAGCAAATGAGGCTGCTGTAGAATGCGCGCCTCGGTTGAGACGAAAGATCTTAACCAACCGCTCTTTAACAACTGAATCAAGCAATTCGTGTGGGTGCTTGTGGAGTCAGACTGATAGTCAACAAGATTATCAGCATCACAAGTTACTCCGCGAGAAATCAAAGATGTAACCAACGATTGCTGAGCCAAGTTTAGGGTTTCTTAAAAACCCAAAGATGTTTGAACTGAAGAGTTTGATCATGGCTCAGATTGAACGCTGGCGGCAGGCCTAACACATGCAAGTCGAGCGGTAGAGAGAAGCTTGCTTCTCTTGAGAGCGGCGGACGGGTGAGTAATGCCTAGGAATCTGCCTGGTAGTGGGGGATAACGTCCGGAAACGGACGCTAATACCGCATACGTCCTACGGGAGAAAGCAGGGGACCTTCGGGCCTTGCGCTATCAGATGAGCCTAGGTCGGATTAGCTAGTTGGTGGGGTAATGGCTCACCAAGGCGACGATCCGTAACTGGTCTGAGAGGATGATCAGTCACACTGGAACTGAGACACGGTCCAGACTCCTACGGGAGGCAGCAGTGGGGAATATTGGACAATGGGCGAAAGCCTGATCCAGCCATGCCGCGTGTGTGAAGAAGGTCTTCGGATTGTAAAGCACTTTAAGTTGGGAGGAAGGGCAGTAAATTAATACTTTGCTGTTTTGACGTTACCGACAGAATAAGCACCGGCTAACTCTGTGCCAGCAGCCGCGGTAATACAGAGGGTGCAAGCGTTAATCGGAATTACTGGGCGTAAAGCGCGCGTAGGTGGTTCGTTAAGTTGGATGTGAAATCCCCGGGCTCAACCTGGGAACTGCATTCAAAACTGACGAGCTAGAGTATGGTAGAGGGTGGTGGAATTTCCTGTGTAGCGGTGAAATGCGTAGATATAGGAAGGAACACCAGTGGCGAAGGCGACCACCTGGACTGATACTGACACTGAGGTGCGAAAGCGTGGGGAGCAAACAGGATTAGATACCCTGGTAGTCCACGCCGTAAACGATGTCAACTAGCCGTTGGGAGCCTTGAGCTCTTAGTGGCGCAGCTAACGCATTAAGTTGACCGCCTGGGGAGTACGGCCGCAAGGTTAAAACTCAAATGAATTGACGGGGGCCCGCACAAGCGGTGGAGCATGTGGTTTAATTCGAAGCAACGCGAAGAACCTTACCAGGCCTTGACATCCAATGAACTTTCTAGAGATAGATTGGTGCCTTCGGGAACATTGAGACAGGTGCTGCATGGCTGTCGTCAGCTCGTGTCGTGAGATGTTGGGTTAAGTCCCGTAACGAGCGCAACCCTTGTCCTTAGTTACCAGCACGTTATGGTGGGCACTCTAAGGAGACTGCCGGTGACAAACCGGAGGAAGGTGGGGATGACGTCAAGTCATCATGGCCCTTACGGCCTGGGCTACACACGTGCTACAATGGTCGGTACAGAGGGTTGCCAAGCCGCGAGGTGGAGCTAATCCCAGAAAACCGATCGTAGTCCGGATCGCAGTCTGCAACTCGACTGCGTGAAGTCGGAATCGCTAGTAATCGCGAATCAGAATGTCGCGGTGAATACGTTCCCGGGCCTTGTACACACCGCCCGTCACACCATGGGAGTGGGTTGCACCAGAAGTAGCTAGTCTAACCTTCGGGGGGACGGTTACCACGGTGTGATTCATGACTGGGGTGAAGTCGTAACAAGGTAGCCGTAGGGGAACCTGCGGCTGGATCACCTCCTTAATCGACGACATCAGCTGCTCCATAAGTTCCCACACGAATTGCTTGATTCATTGAAGAAGACGATAGAAGCAGCTTTAAGCTCCAAGCTGATAGCTCTTAGCTAATCAGTTACGCGCTCGAAATTGGGTCTGTAGCTCAGTTGGTTAGAGCGCACCCCTGATAAGGGTGAGGTCGGCAGTTCGAATCTGCCCAGACCCACCAATTTTGTTATGGGGCCATAGCTCAGCTGGGAGAGCGCCTGCCTTGCACGCAGGAGGTCAACGGTTCGATCCCGTTTGGCTCCACCATTAACTGTTTCTACTGTTAGAGTTTAGAAATGAATATTCGCTAATGAATATTGATTTCTAGTCTTTGATTAGATCGTTCTTTAAAAATTTGGGTATGTGATAGAAAGATAGACTGAACGTTACTTTCACTGGTAACGGATCAGGCTAAGGTAAAATTTGTAAGTAATTGCGAATTTTCGGCGAATGTCGTCTTCACAGTATAACCAGATTGCTTGGGGTTATATGGTCAAGTGAAGAAGCGCATACGGTGGATGCCTTGGCAGTCAGAGGCGATGAAAGACGTGGTAGCCTGCGAAAAGCTTCGGGGAGTCGGCAAACAGACTTTGATCCGGAGATGTCTGAATGGGGGAACCCAGCCATCATAAGATGGTTACCTTACACTGAATACATAGGTGTATGGAGCGAACCAGGGGAACTGAAACATCTAAGTACCCTGAGGAAAAGAAATCAACCGAGATTCCCTTAGTAGTGGCGAGCGAACGGGGACTAGCCCTTAAGTGGCTTTGAGATTAGCGGAACGCTCTGGAAAGTGCGGCCATAGTGGGTGATAGCCCTGTACGCGAAAATCTCTTAGTCATGAAATCGAGTAGGACGGAGCACGAGAAACTTTGTCTGAATATGGGGGGACCATCCTCCAAGGCTAAATACTACTGACTGACCGATAGTGAACTAGTACCGTGAGGGAAAGGCGAAAAGAACCCCGGAGAGGGGAGTGAAATAGATCCTGAAACCGTATGCGTACAAGCAGTGGGAGCAGACTTTGTTCTGTGACTGCGTACCTTTTGTATAATGGGTCAGCGACTTATTTTCAGTGGCGAGCTTAACCGAATAGGGGAGGCGTAGCGAAAGCGAGTCTTAATAGGGCGTCTAGTCGCTGGGAATAGACCCGAAACCGGGCGATCTATCCATGGGCAGGTTGAAGGTTGGGTAACACTAACTGGAGGACCGAACCGACTACCGTTGAAAAGTTAGCGGATGACCTGTGGATCGGAGTGAAAGGCTAATCAAGCTCGGAGATAGCTGGTTCTCCTCGAAAGCTATTTAGGTAGCGCCTCATGTATCACTGTAGGGGGTAGAGCACTGTTTCGGCTAGGGGGTCATCCCGACTTACCAAACCGATGCAAACTCCGAATACCTACAAGTGCCGAGCATGGGAGACACACGGCGGGTGCTAACGTCCGTCGTGAAAAGGGAAACAACCCAGACCGTCAGCTAAGGTCCCAAAGTTATGGTTAAGTGGGAAACGATGTGGGAAGGCTTAGACAGCTAGGAGGTTGGCTTAGAAGCAGCCACCCTTTAAAGAAAGCGTAATAGCTCACTAGTCGAGTCGGCCTGCGCGGAAGATGTAACGGGGCTCAAACCATACACCGAAGCTACGGGTATCACCTTCGGGTGATGCGGTAGAGGAGCGTTCTGTAAGCCTGTGAAGGTGAGTTGAGAAGCTTGCTGGAGGTATCAGAAGTGCGAATGCTGACATGAGTAACGATAATGGGTGTGAAAAACACCCACGCCGAAAGACCAAGGTTTCCTGCGCAACGTTAATCGACGCAGGGTTAGTCGGTCCCTAAGGCGAGGCTGAAAAGCGTAGTCGATGGAAAACAGGTTAATATTCCTGTACTTCTGGTTATTGCGATGGAGGGACGGAGAAGGCTAGGCCAGCTTGGCGTTGGTTGTCCAAGTTTAAGGTGGTAGGCTGGAATCTTAGGTAAATCCGGGATTCTAAGGCCGAGAGCTGATGACGAGTTATCTTTTAGATGACGAAGTGGTTGATGCCATGCTTCCAAGAAAAGCTTCTAAGCTTCAGATAACCAGGAACCGTACCCCAAACCGACACAGGTGGTTGGGTAGAGAATACCAAGGCGCTTGAGAGAACTCGGGTGAAGGAACTAGGCAAAATGGCACCGTAACTTCGGGAGAAGGTGCGCCGGTGAGGGTGAAGGACTTGCTCCGTAAGCTCATGCCGGTCGAAGATACCAGGCCGCTGCGACTGTTTATTAAAAACACAGCACTCTGCAAACACGAAAGTGGACGTATAGGGTGTGACGCCTGCCCGGTGCCGGAAGGTTAATTGATGGGGTTAGCTAACGCGAAGCTCTTGATCGAAGCCCCGGTAAACGGCGGCCGTAACTATAACGGTCCTAAGGTAGCGAAATTCCTTGTCGGGTAAGTTCCGACCTGCACGAATGGCGTAACGATGGCGGCGCTGTCTCCACCCGAGACTCAGTGAAATTGAAATCGCTGTGAAGATGCAGTGTATCCGCGGCTAGACGGAAAGACCCCGTGAACCTTTACTATAGCTTTGCACTGGACTTTGAATTTGCTTGTGTAGGATAGGTGGGAGGCTTTGAAGCGTGGACGCCAGTTCGCGTGGAGCCAACCTTGAAATACCACCCTGGCAACTTTGAGGTTCTAACTCAGGTCCGTTATCCGGATCGAGGACAGTGTATGGTGGGTAGTTTGACTGGGGCGGTCTCCTCCTAAAGAGTAACGGAGGAGTACGAAGGTGCGCTCAGACCGGTCGGAAATCGGTCGTAGAGTATAAAGGCAAAAGCGCGCTTGACTGCGAGACAGACACGTCGAGCAGGTACGAAAGTAGGTCTTAGTGATCCGGTGGTTCTGTATGGAAGGGCCATCGCTCAACGGATAAAAGGTACTCCGGGGATAACAGGCTGATACCGCCCAAGAGTTCATATCGACGGCGGTGTTTGGCACCTCGATGTCGGCTCATCACATCCTGGGGCTGAAGCCGGTCCCAAGGGTATGGCTGTTCGCCATTTAAAGTGGTACGCGAGCTGGGTTTAGAACGTCGTGAGACAGTTCGGTCCCTATCTGCCGTGGACGTTTGAGATTTGAGAGGGGCTGCTCCTAGTACGAGAGGACCGGAGTGGACGAACCTCTGGTGTTCCGGTTGTCACGCCAGTGGCATTGCCGGGTAGCTATGTTCGGAATAGATAACCGCTGAAAGCATCTAAGCGGGAAACTAGCCTCAAGATGAGATCTCACTGGAACCTTGAGTTCCCTGAAGGGCCGTCGAAGACTACGACGTTGATAGGTTGGGTGTGTAAGCGCTGTGAGGCGTTGAGCTAACCAATACTAATTGCCCGTGAGGCTTGACCATATAACACCCAAGCAATTTGCGTCGAAGAGACCAGATTGCGGTGTGTGAAGACGAAACGAACCGAAAGTTCGAGATCTTGCAAAACACCGAAAGCTATCACATACCCAATTTGCTGAAGCGAGGCCAGCTGGCCGCGACTCAGTACCCGAATTTCTTGACGACCATAGAGCATTGGAACCACCTGATCCCATCCCGAACTCAGCAGTGAAACGATGCATCGCCGATGGTAGTGTGGGGTTTCCCCATGTGAGAGTAGGTCATCGTCAAGATTAAATTCCAGAACCCCTGATTGCTTA